>NZ_JBEPDB010000040.1:0-70945 GCF_040300025.1 Dactylosporangium sp. NPDC000555
GCATCAGCGGGTGTGGTCCTTGCTCGGAGTCGTGTGGGCCTCAGCAACTCCATGATCATCGAGGCGACCACACCCGCCTCACACCACCCCGGACTACGTCACGCTCAGTACGTCCAACGCAAGGGGAATGCGGGATTGCCTACGGGGCGCGAGCCCTATGGCCACGGAGGGGTCGTAGTAGTCGTCGGAGTTGGACCGCCGGCGGGGTGTTCTTCTGTCCACTCATCCTCACCACGAATGACGGCTAAGTCCTCTTCGAAACGCCGGGCAACAGCGTATCTCGGCGTATGGAGGCGTGCGGGTGACCGGTCGTGAGGCGCAGGGCGGTCGATGCTCATGGTTGGAGGTAGCGCAGGATGGCCAGCACGCGGCGGCTGTAGCCGGCGGTTGTGGCCAGGTCGAGCTTGTCGAATATCATGTTTGCGTGTTTCTCGACGGCGCTCTGGGACACGCGTAGGCGCGCGGCGATGGCCGCGTTGGTGTAGCCCTGCGCCATGTGGGCGAGGACTTGGCGTTCGCGGTCGGTGAGCCGACCCAGCGGGTCGGTATGGACGGAGCGGGCCATGAGCTGCCGGACCACCTCCGGGTCGAGCGCGGTCTCGCCTGAACCGATACGGGTGAGCGCGTCGAGGAAGTCGTCGACCTGCGCGACGCGATCCTTGAGGAGGTAGCCGATCCCGTCGGCGCCGGCGGCGAGCAGTTCCGCTGCGCTGCGTCTTTCGACGTACTGGGACAGGACGAGAACGCCGATGTGCGGCCAGCGTCGGCGGATGTCCAGGGCGGCGCGTAGTCCCTCGTCGGTGTGGGTGGGCGGCATCCGCACGTCGACGACGACCGTGTCTGGAGGGCGCGCTTCTACGGCCCGCAGGAGCGCCGTGGCGTCACCGACGGCGGCGAGGACCTCGTGCCCCTCGTCGGCCAGCAATCGGACCAATCCTTCGCGTAGCAGGGTCGAGTCCTCGGCCAGGATCAGGCGCACGGCAACTCCGTGGTGATCGTGGTCGGTCCCCCGGGAGGGCTGTCCACCCGGAGGCTGCCATCCAGCGCGGCCACCCGGCGCGTCAGACCGGATAGTCCGCTGCCGTGGGGGTCGGCGCCGCCGATGCCGTTGTCGTGTATGCGCACCACGAGTCTTGGGCCTTCCCGGTTGACGCTGATCGTGACGTGATCGGCTCCGGAGTGCTTGGCCGCGTTGGTCACGGCCTCGGAGACGACGAAGTACGCCACCGCCGCTGTGGTCGGGTCGAGGTTATCCGGCACGCCGCCGAGCCGGACCGGCACACTGGACCGCTCGGCGACGGTTTCCAGCGCGGCGGCAAGTCCGCCCTGGTCCAGCGCGGTCGGGTAGATCCGCCACGCCACCTCGCGGAGTTCCGTCAGCGCCTGCTGGGACTGCTCGTGCGCCTGCCGCAGCAACGCCTCGGCCCGATCGGGGGCGTGGCTGCGCCTGGCCCGGCCGAGCAGCATTCCCAAGGCGACGAGCCGCTGTTGTACGCCGTCGTGCAGGTCACGCTCGATGCGGCGGCGTTCGTCGTTGACGGCCTCGACGACGTCGGCGCGGGTCGCGGTCAGCTCGGCGATGCGGCGTTGGAAGTGTTCCCGGTCAGTAGGTTCGGCCAGCCAGCGGGCGAGCCTCCGCTCCATCGCGGCCACGCCGGCGATTCCCTGGGCGATCAGGAACAGCGTCAGGACACCGCCGGCGAGGAGGGCCCCGACGGTCAGCAGCGAGGGCGTAAGCCCGTCGGTGGGTCGTCCGTTGAACCAGTCCCACAGCAACACCGCGCCGCTGACAACCACGTAGAGCAGGAGCATCAGCACCGCCGCGCCCAGCAGGCCGACCGGCCCCCGGATCGCCAGGTACACCAGCGCCCGATCGCCGCCCAGGCTCGCGGCGGCGCTCGGATCCCCGTGCAGCGCCGCTGCCCGCCGCTGGTCCACCGCGGCGAGCCGTCGGGCACAGGCGAGGACCCGCCAGCGGGTGCTGCGGCGTGCGGCCGGCCACGGCAGCACGAGCGCCAGCAGCAGACCCGATCCGACGAGGTAGGCCAGACCGACGACCGCGGTGACGGCGCCGAGGCATACCCCGGCCGTGAGCCGAACGGCCCGGCGCGCCACCGTCTCACCGGGCCGGAACCAACGCTCACGCATGTGCTTGAGGGTAGCTGGAAACAGCCGTTGACCAGACCGAGCTCCGACCGGCCCTGACCAGCCGCAGCAGCCGCACGATCGTGCCCGCAGCGGCCCCGGCGGCCAGCAGCGTAAGCCAGACCGCGAACGACGGTGCGATCACGTAAAGCTGATGCCAGTTGATGTCCCAGCCGATGCTCCTCATCAACGCGGGAAACGCCGCCGCGGCCCCGGCCACCACCATGTGAGGGAGTAGCCGCAGCGGCGCAGCCCACACCCGGCGGCGCAGCCGCCCATGCGCCCAGACGCGGGCGCGGACCACCACGACAACATAGATGGCGACCGTGACCAGGGTCAGGATCGTCACCATCGCCTCGGCGATGAGCCGGTACGCCAACGCATCGCGAGGCGTCTCGCCCCGGGTCATGGCGACGAGCCCGTCGACGAGGCCGAACGTGTCCTCGACATACGGGGGTCTGCTGTTGGACAGCACGACGATGCCGTACCCGCTGTCGGGCAGCAGCACCTGGTGGGATGTGAAGGTCCAGGCGGTGCCGCCGTGAGAGATCTTGCGGGCGCCGCTGGGCAACGTTTTGGTGAACCAGCCCAAACCGTACTCGCCACCCGGCGCGGACGGACGGTGCAGCTCAGCGACGCCGGCCGCGGACAGCACCCGCCCGCCGCCGGGCCCCTGGCCACCGTTGTTCTGGCTGATCAGCCACGCGGCCATGTCCTCGGCCGTGCTGACGATCCCGCCAGAACCGGCGTCGAACTCGGCGACCTCCGGACGGGAGACCGAGAACCCGTAGGCGACGTTGTGCCCATCGGCAAGGCCCGGCACCCGGTCACGGGTGGTGATCGTCGCGACCGTGTGGGACATCCCCAGCGGTCCAAAAATCCTTCCACGGAGGTACTCGGTGAATGGCACGCCGCTGACCACCTCCACCAACCGTGCGGCGATCCAGTAGTTGGCGTTGTGGTAGCTCCAAGCCGTCCCGGGATCGGCCCCAAGCCGCGCGGTGGCCAGCTGCGCGACCGCCTCCCGCAACGACGGCGCGACCCGCAGGTTCGCGGTCGGAAACGCATTTTGAGTAATCCCGGAGGCATGGCCGAGGATCTGCCGGACGGTGATGCCGGTGGCCCGCCGGTCGGCCATTCGAAACTCTGGTAGATAGTCCCGCACCGGCCGATCCAACGCCACCCGGCCGGCCTCCACCTGCTGCATTACGGCCAACGCCGTGAACGACTTGCTTACCGAGGCCAGGCGCATCGGTGTACGTGCGTTCAACCGGGCGCCGGTCGAATCAACCCCGTAACCCGCAACGTGCACCACCGTCGCGTCATGAGTGATCGCCACCACCACCCCTGGCATACCCGCCGCCGACCGGTAGCCCTCCACAAACCGATCCACCGCGGCGGGATCCAACCGAACCCCTGGCGCCGCCGCGGCGGGCGCCGCAACCACCAACGGCAGGCCGGCCATCATCACCGCGGCGGCCGCGGTCGCGAACCTCAAACGAAGCATGATCCGAACGCTAAGCAGACCGCGCCTCGATGACCATGAAGATCACCGCCGGGTTTCGCGCCGTACACCCCACCGGCCACTTACGGAGAACCACACCCGCCAAACCAGGGGCGAACGACAACGTGCGCCCTCGTCCGACCTCATCGGCTACTCCGGTCGTTTCTGACGATCTTCACTTTCTCCCAGCAGCGGTACGGCCTGGGGAGGCACCCCGTCGCCGAAGCCGAGCCGGTCGCGGGCCTGTTCGTCCAGATCGTGCAGCCAGTCGGTGATCGCAGCAAACGACGACGCGCCCCCAGGACCGCGCGCACCGCGACGGCCAGCAGACCGGACAACGGGTATCGCACACCACGCGGGTCGCGGGGATCCGGGGCTGCGGACAACGCGTGGTGTGCGATACCCGTTGTCTCACCCTCCGTGACCGTGGAAGGTGGCGTGCCAGGGGTGCCGACGACTGCGGACAGTGCCGGATCGGGCATGATGACATCGGCGGGTGAGATTCCTCGGGCGTCGTGAAGCGTAGAGAACTCCATGATCACGGACGTGATCTCACCCGTAGACTCCCAGCTCAGGGCACCCGTTAACCGACTACGCAATCGCCCTGGGCCCGGTCCCGTCCCGAAGCGTCGTCGCGCATCCACGCCGCAGCCGCGCCGGCCCGCCGGTCCGGCAACGCATCGAACGGCTGGCAGGAATATACGACTGACGATGTGCCGCGGCCATCTTTCGACAATGCCGCGCACGGCGGGAACAAGCAACCGCTGTCCCCATGGACCGCCGGTGCAGATTGAGCCGTTTCATCGTGATGAGGCATCGGCGGTGTGGCCGGTGGTGGTTCCTCCTGCAGCGGATGTCATGCCTGAACGTGGCGTTGGGCTCAGTCAGCTGGCCTCGGGTGTTAGGCGCCGTCGACCAGCGCCGTGTCGTCCGTGCGAGTGCGCGGGAAGCTGTCGTTGTCGGCGTCAGGGCGCTCGATGCCGGCGGTGAGCGCGCCGTCATCGACCCTGAACCGGACAAGATCAGCAATCGTCTCGACGGACGGCAGCAGATTCGCGCGCCAGGTCCAGCCGTGCATCGTGCCGCGTGGCTTGGCCTGCATCCTGCCGGCTAGGTTCCGGCCCGGTGCGGCGCAAGGAAAACGCGGTGCGGCGCAAGGAAAACGCGGTGCGGCGCAAGGAAAACGCGGTGCGGCGCAAGGAAAACGCGGTGCGGGCATACTCAAGCTGTGTCGTGGCGGGTCTCGATGTGGTGCAGCACGGTGATGGCTTGCACCAGGGCGGTGGCGCGGCGAGGGCGGCACGTAGCTTGGTCAGGACCTTCCAGCTTTTGAGCGTCGCCACGGCGCGCTCGACGATGCCCCGCGTGCGGGCGTGTGAGCGGTTGATGCTGCGCCGCCGGCGGGAGAGCCGGGGCCGGTGCCGGTGGCGTTTGAACGGGGTGCGGATCGTACGGCCTGCGCCCTGGTAGCCGGTCCTGACGCCGCTGGTTGTGCGGGCGACGGTCAGGTCGTGGACCGCGCCAGGCGGCGCTGGTGAGGCCCAGACGAGGCGGCCGGCACGACCGGCGGTGGCAATGACGTTGTCGGTCGAAGCGGCGAGCAGGTCAATCGCCTCTCGGGCGTAGCGACACGCGGTGCTGGTGCCGATGGCGAAGCCGGGCGTAGGTGTCGCCGTGGCGCAGGTGGGCCAGGACCAGCAGCGCTGGATGGGACAGCAACGAGGCTCCCGGTTTGGGCATCGGGTCCTGGTCGACAGCTCCTTACCAGGAGCCTCGCACTACGTCGATCCCGGCCAGCCGTACCGTCGACGACCAGGGGCGTCACGATGAACATGGCTCAATGTCCCGACAACGGCGATGGCTCGCGCAACGCGGGACCCCGCGCACGCGGAGGGGCCCGGGCGACGCGCGGCCCGGGCCCCCGACGTGCGCTGCCGGTTAGCTCAGCGTGACGGCCGTGTCGTCGATGACGAACGATGTCTGCAGCGAGGAGTCCTCGGTGCCGCTGAACTTGATGTTCACCGTCTGGCCCGCGAAGGCGTTGAGGCTGAAGGTCTTGAACTGGTAGCCCGACGCCTTGTCGAGGTTGGACAGGGTGCCCAGGGTGGTCGTGCCGGCCGAGATGGTCAGTTTGTCGTACTGCGTCGTCGTGGTTGTCTCGGCCGAGTCGATGTGCACGTAGAACGTGAGTGTCGCCGCGCACCCGGCCGGGATTGTCACCGATTGGTTGATCTGCTCGGTGTGGGTCGAGCCGTAGCCGTCCAGCCAGGAGCTGTACGTGCCGCCGTGCGCGGCCTGGCCGGAGGCGGCCCACTGGCCGATGGTGCCGGTGGTGCCGGCCCACGACGCCGTGCCGGACTCGAAGCCGGGGTTCAGCAGCTTCTGGCCCGAGCAGCCGGTGGGCGACGACGGCGGGTTGGAGGAGGGCGGTGTGGTGCCGCACGTCGGGTCGCC
The DNA here is from genome assembly GCF_040300025.1 of Dactylosporangium sp. NPDC000555. Lineage (NCBI taxonomy): Bacteria > Bacillati > Actinomycetota > Actinomycetes > Micromonosporales > Micromonosporaceae > Dactylosporangium > Dactylosporangium sp. NPDC000555. Next base: position 6,104 of record NZ_JBEPDB010000040.1, read on the forward strand.
CGACTGTGCCGGCACGGACACCGCGTCCCACGCGGCCTTGACCGTGTTGAACTCGTTGCAGCCGCCCGGGAACAGGTTCTTGGCCGCGGTCAGCGTCCAGGTCCGGTACTTCAGGTACGACGACGACGTGGTCTTCATCAGCATCGCGTTGTACATGATCTTGATCGCGTTCTGGATGCCGAGCGGGTTGCCCACCGTCGAGCCGTTGCACGTGGGGCTGGCCGGCTGACCGTTGCCGGCCGAGCCCTGCGCCACCAGGTAGAACCAGTGGTTGCCGGGGCCGGCGGCCGCGTGGACCTCCTGCGTGGGCGTTTTGCTGGAGTAGCAGTTGTCGTCACCGGCGAGCGACGGGTTGTACATGTAACGGATCGGGCCGCTGCCGACCAGGTTGATCTCCTCGCCGACCTGGTAGTCCGGCGGGTCGTTCGGGTTGTTGGCGAACCACTCGGTGGCCGCGCCGAACGTGTCCGCGACGAACTCCTGGGTGTTGCCCCTGGAGATGCCGCCCGGCGTGGTGTCGTCGACGCCGTGGCCGATCTCGTGTCCGACGACGTCGGCGGAGCTGATCCACTGGCCGGCCGTGTTCTTGCCGATCTGGACCTGCGTGCCGTCGTAGTAGGCATTCTGGTCGTTGAGGCCGACGCGGATCGGCCAGGCGCCGCCGCTGCCGTTCATACCGTTGCGGCCGAGCCACGACGACAGCATCGCGGCTTCCTTCTGCGCCACGTACAGCGCGTCGACGCAGCCGGTCTCCCGGTTCGTGCCGACCCCGTTGCCCCACACGTCGGTCGACTTCGTGAACGTGGTGTTGTTCGCGGCGTCCTGGCAGGACAGGTTCGTGATCGACGGGTCCTTCAGGCTGTACGTGCTGCCCGAGAGGGTGGTGTTGATCGTCACCGAGCCGTTGATCCAGCCCGTGCCGGTGCCCCGCACGACATGTTCGGTCGTGTTGAGCAGGGCGCCGCTGGTGGCGTCGACGTCGACGGTGAGCCGGCTGACGCCCTCGGCGCCGGTGCCGGACAGCGTGGTCTCGTACGCGAGCCTCGCCGCACCGTCGAGCGCGTACACGATGAGCCGTGTGCCCTCGACGTTGTCGACCGTCGTCAGCTGCTTGCGGGCGACGGCCTCGGCGTCGGCGGAGCCGATCTTCGCAGCGGTCGAGAGGCTGCCGATCGCCTTGGTCTGCGACACCGACGTGTACTTCGTCGCGCCGGACTTGTCGGTGACGACGACGAAGTCACCGCCGACGACGGGCAGGCCCTTGTAGGTGCGCTCGTACGCGATGTACTTGGCGTGGCCCGAGGCCGTGACCGACTTCTGCACGTAGGCGTCGTCGGTGCTGGGCTGGATCACGCTCGGCTTGTTCTTGACGAACGAGTCGACCGACAGGGCGGCGGCGGCGTTGGACACCTCGACGCCTTCGGAGGACGGCGATGGGGGTGAGGCTTGCACGGCCGCGGCGGTGCCGGCTGTGACCAGCCCGACCGCGAACACTCCGGCCGCTGTGGCGAACCGTGGTGAGAGCTTCAAGGGTTGCCTTCTTTCAGCAACGACCCACCCCACCGGGGAATGTTGACGGGGTGCGCCGGAATCGATGGAGACACGCGCACGTCGAAGCGTCTGGATGGCCGGCGTGCGCGCCGTAGACCGGCCTGCCGTCCACATCGACTTGCGGCGATGCCAGGACCATCACATACCCATCGATGTCTCGACAATAGTCGATGCCTTGAGCGCCACCCTCGCCACCACCCTGTACTTCAAGGGGTGAAACATGCCGGAAATCTCGCGCTCCGTAGATCGAAGGCCCTGTCCGTCATTACTCCTCGTCAACCGTCGACTGCGCGACATGATGTTAAAGTTCGCGGGTGGAAGCCGAGCCGATCGATCTGGTCGCCGCCGCCGTCTCGGAATCCGGGATCGCCGGTCGCCGGCTTCGCGAGATCATCGCCCGGCTCACAGAGGACCCGCCGACGACCCTCGACGATCTCGTCCGCGATTTCGCGGTCCCGCGGCGCACGGTCGAGGCGCTCCTGCGGGCAGCCGGGCCCCACGTGCGCTCCAGCGGCGGGCGAGTGTCCCTCCTGCCATCGATCCGGCCGGAGTACCGCGAACGCTTCGCCGCCGACGCGCTGCACCGCACCCCGGAGGTGTCCGGGATGGCGGAGCTCATCGCCGCCGCCCCCGCCGCCGACCAGGCGCTCGACCACGTCTCGGCGACCGCGGAGACCGCACGGCGCCGGGCACGCTGGCTGGCGGAGACCTACGACCTGGCCGGCGCCCGGATCGTGTGCATCGGCGACCACGACCTGACCTCGCTCGCCGTGCGCAAGGCATGCCCCGAAGCCGAGATCACCGTCGTCGACGTCGACGAGCGGCTGCTGGCCTACATCGACGGCCAGGGCGCCGGCATCGCCTGCTACCACGCCGACCTGCGCTTCGGCCTGCCCCCGGTGGTCGCCGGCAGCGCGGACGTGATCTTCACCGACCCGCCGTACACCCCGGAGGGCGTGCAGCTGTTCCTCGGCCGGGGCGCGCAGGCGCTGCGCGACCGGGTCAACGGCCGGCTGGTCATGGCGTACGGCTTCAGCCCGCTGACCCCGGCGCTCGGGCTGAAGGTACAGCGCGCCGTGCTCGATCTCGACCTGGTCATCGAGGCGATGCTGCCGGCCTTCAACCGCTACCACGGCGCCCAGGCCGTCGGCAGCGCCAGCGACCTGTACGTGTGCCGCCCCACCGCGCACACCTGGCGCGTCCTGGACCGCCGCCTCGACCGGCTGACGGGCTCCGGCAGCTCGGCCAACATCTACACGCACGGCGGGCAGTCCCTGGAGGGCGTCGCGGCGCGCGGCCCGGCCCGCATCCTCGGCGGCGGCCCGCTCGGCGCCGAGGAGGTCACCGTCGACCTCTCGGCCGACCCCGGGCCGTGGCTGGCCCGCGTCCTGCTCGCGCTCAACGCCAGGTCGGTGACGCTGCTGGTGCCCAACAACCACCCCGACCTGCGCGACGAGGCCGCCCAGGTGGCCCTGCGCGAGCTCGTCGGCGCGAAGTACGACCTGCGCCTGCGCCGCAGCACCCCGGGGCCGCGGCAGGCGACGGTCGAGGCGACCCTGCGCCCGCCGGGATCGCCGCCGAGCGTCGCCGGGTGGCTGCTTACGCACGCCCACGGCAAGGCCGGCAACGTGCTGCGCGAGGCGCTGCTGCGCGCCGACCCGGCGCTGGGCCGGGCCGAGGCGCAGGCCCGCGCGGCGGCGGCGATCGGCCGCCCGGACCACCTCGACGCACGCCTGCTCGACCTGCCCCGGCACACGATCGTCCGCCTGCTCAAAGCGTGACCGGTCCGGAGCGGAGCGAGGAGGGCGCGTGACTTCGCCGCTGTCCCGCTGCTCATGCGTACCGGCGTGGTGTCGATCACCAGGATCGGCTGGACCCGCGCGCTGAAGGCCGTCGCGACCCTGCTTACCGGCGTCGTCGCGGGCGTGATCGCGGACCGGTTCGTACTGCTCGGCGCGATCCCGGTGGCCTGGCTGGCCGGGCCGCAGCCGTGGCTGCTCTTCGTGGTGCTGCCGGCGGCCGGCGTGTTCGCCATGGTGTTCCAGGTGACCTACGTGACCGTGGTGCCGGCCCTGGTACCGCCGGACCGCATCAACGAGGCCAACGCGCAGCTGTACGGGGCGTACTCGGTCGCGTACCTGGCCGGCCCGGCCGTGGCCGGGTTCATCTCGCAGGCCGCCGGCCCGGCCGTCGCGCTCGGCGTCGACGCGCTGTCGTTCGCCGCGTCCGCGCTGGGCCTCTATCTGGTGCGGCTGCGCAACCCGCCGGGCGGGGCCGAACGCGGGCTCGGCGCGGGCGTGCGGTTCATCCGCCGGAATCCGGTGCTGCTGCCGCTGACCGTCCTGCTCGCCGTGCTGATCTTCTTCACGTCGAGCCTCAACGACGTCATCGTGTACCACCTCATGACCGGCCTCGGCCAGCCGGACTCGATGATCGGCCTGGTGCTCACCGCCGGGGTGCTCGGCGCCACCGCCGCCTCCGCCGCGGTCGCGCCGCTGCGCCGGCGGGCCGGGTTCGGCGCGACGTGGATCGGCGCCTACACGCTGTGCGGCGCCGTCGTCGCCGGCATCGGCCTGGCCACGCGCGTCCCGGCGGTCGCCGTGCTCGCCGCCGGGGTGACGCTGTGCACGGGCGTCGCGGGCATCGCCTCGATGTCGCTGCGCCAGGAGGTGACCCCGGCGCACCTGCTCGGCCGGGTCACCGCCGCCTTCTGGACGCTGCAGCTGGTGCTCGCCCCGGCCGGCGACGCGGCGCTGACCTTCGCGGCCAAGCACGCGGGCGTGCCGGTGACGCTGTCTGTGGCCGGCGCGGCGATCGCCCTCACGGCGCTGGCGGCGCTGTTCACCCCGCTACGGCGGCCGTCGCCTCCGCCCGCATAGCGACCCGGTCGGCGTCCCAGCGCCGGACGCGCCGCTCAAGACCGCGAACCGAACCGTTCCACGTAGCGCTTCTGCCACGGTGTCTCGACGGCGTGCGGGTGGTAGTGGCGGCGGACGTAGGCGACCGCCTCGGCAGCCGGCACGCCGTCGAGGACCGCGATGCAGGCCAGGGCCGTTCCGGTGCGGCCCCGGCCGCCGTTGCAGGCGACCTCCACCCGCTCGTCCCCGGCCCGCCGCAGGGCCTCCGCGAACGCTACCGCGGCCGCGGCCGGGTCCGCGGGCAGGCGGAAGTCGGGCCAGCGCAACCACGCGTGCGACCATCCAGGGTCGGGCAGCGGCTTACCGAGCAGATACAGACCGTACTGCGGATCCACCGCAGCCGGCGGCCGGCGCAGCCCACGACCGCGGACCAGTCGGCCGGAGGGCAGCCGGAGCACGCCCGGCTCGTCGGGTTGCCACATCCGGCCACCATACTGCGGCGGCCGCCGGCCCGCGCTGACTACCCGGCCGGGCGGAAGCTGTCGAAGACGAGTTGCAGGTCCGGCTGGGCGGCGGCCCAGTCCGATTCCGCGGTCTGCCACCAGAAGCCGTACGCCTTGTTCTGGGTGGCGACCACGCCGCGGTTGTTGACGTGTTGTCTCGTCGAGTTGCCGTCGAAGGTGAACTCCCAGTCGGCGGCCTTCATGAAGTAGTCGACCTGCTCGATGCGGACCTGCGTGTAGTTGCGGAAGTGGCCTTTGCTCACGCGACTCTGCTCCTGCGCGCGCCAGTCGGCGACCGGGTCGGGATTGGGTGTGTCGGACTGGTCGATGCCCAGCGTGCGGCCGCTGGTGCGGAAGTACACTATGCGGCCCTCCTTCGACTGCCGCCAGCCCTCCGGCACGTACACCGAGAAGCCGCTCGGGTCGTGGTAGTCGATCCATCCCGGCGGCAGCGGAGGCAGGTTGCGCTGCGTCGTGCTGGGAGCCGGGGGCGCCGACGACGGCTGCGTGTCGACGGGGGCGGCCGTGCTCGGGGAGGCGCTCCGGGTCGAGCTCTGGATCGCGCTGGGGCTGGTCGGGGCGGGGACCTCGGCGGCCGCGGTCGTCTGCGCCGCGTCGGTGCCCTTCGACCGCGGGTCGTCGTCGCCGTCGGTGAGCACCACGAGCCAGACGAGCAGCGCCACGACGAGCACGGCGCCCACGCCGCCGAGGACGAGCCGGCGCCGGCGCTGTTCAGGGGTGGTAATGCCCGGCGCCGCCGTCTTGAGCGCGGTCCCGGCCTCGGGCTCGCGCGAAGGCGCCGCTGGTGGGACGACCGTGCCCCGCTCGGCGCCGACCGCGCCCACCGGCTCGGGCTCAGGCTCGGGCTCAGGCGGTGCCGGCATCGAGGCCGCCTCCCGCACGACCGGCTCGGCGTCCGCGATCGGTTCGGCTTCGACCGGCTCGGCCTCTGTGGTCGGTGCGGCGTATGCGACCGGCTCGGCTGCGACCGGTCGAGCGTCCGCGACTGGTTCGGCTTCGACCGGTTCGGCCTCTGTGGTCGGTGCGGCGATTTCGACCGGTTCGGCTGCGACTGGTCGAGCGTCCGTGGCCGGTTCGGCTGCGACGGGTTCGGCCTCTGTGGTCGGTGCGGCGATTTCGACCGGTTTGGCTGCGACTGGTCGAGCGTCCGTGGTCGGTTCGGCTGCGATCGGTTCGGCCTGCGCGATCGGCGCGGCGTCTGTGACCAGTTCGGCTGCGACGGGTTCGGCCTCTGTGAGCGGTGCGGCTGCGACTGGTCGAGCGTCCGCGATCGGTGCGGCTCCGACCGGTTCGGCGTCCGTGAGCGGTTCGGCGTCCGTGGTCGGTGCGGCTGCGACCGGTTCGGCCTCTGTGAGCGGTTCGGCGTTCTCGACCAGATCGGCCGTGACTGGTTGAGCGTCCGCGATCGGTGCGGCTGCGACCGGCTCGGCCTCTGCGGTCGGTTCGGCGTCCGTGGTCGGTGCGGCTGCGACCGGTTCGGCCTCTGCGGTCGGTTCGGCGTCCGTGGTCGGTGCGGCTGCGACCGGTTCGGCCTCTGTGAGCGGTTCGGCGTTCTCGACCAGATCGGCCGTGACTGGTTGAGCGTCCGCGATCGGTGCGGCTCCGACCGGTTCGGCGTCCGTGAGCGGTTCGGCGTCCGTGGTCGGTGCGGCTGCGACCGGCTCGGCCTCTGCGGTCGGTTCGGCTGCGACCAGTTCGGCTGCGGCCGGATCGACGGCTGCGACCGGTTCAGCGTCCGTGAGCGGTTCGGCGTATGCGGCCGGCTCGGCTGCGGCCGGCTCGGCCTCTGCGGTCGGTGCGGCGTTCGCGACCGGCCCGGCGACGGGTTCGGCGTGCGCGGGTGGTCGTTTGAGCGGCGGTGTGGCCGGCTCCGGCTGCGTCAGCGGCGCTCGCTGGGCCGGCAGGACCGGGGTGATCGGCTCCGCGTCGCCGCGGCCCCAGCCGCCCAGCCACGATCGCCGGCGCTTCGGGGTCTCGCCGCGGACCAGCGCCCGGCGCAGCAGCTCCTCGGTCTGCGTGAAGTCGGCCCGCGTCTTCGGATCCTTGCGCAGCAGGGCCCGCAGCGCCGGGGCGAGCGCGCCCGCGCGCTGTGGCGGGTCCGCCTCCTCCGAGGCGAGCGCGGTCAGCGTCTCCATCGCCGAGCCGCGGCCGAACGGTGAGCGGCCCTCGACCGCGGTGTACAGCGTGGCACCGAGCGACCACAGATCGCTCGCCGGGCCGGCGATCCCCTCCCGCGCCCGCTCCGGGGCGATGAACTCCGGCGAGCCGAGCACCAGCCCGGTGCGCGTGACGTGGCCCTCGCCCTCGACCCGGGCGATGCCGAAGTCCGTCAGCACGACCCGCCCGTCGTCGGCGAGCAGCACGTTGCCCGGCTTGATGTCGCGGTGGTCGACGCCCGCCCGGTGCGCGGCCCGCAGCGCGTCGAGGACGGCGAGCCCGATCTCGGCGACTCGGCGCGGCTCCAGCGGGCCGTCGTTGCGGAACACCTGGTCCAGGGAGCGTGACCGGACGTACTCCATGACCAGCCACGGCTGCCCCTCGGCCGCCAGCACGTCGTACACGCGCACCACGTTCGGGTGGTTCAGCCGCGCCGCCGCCCGCGCCTCACGCAGCGTGCGCTCCATGGCTACGTCCCGCGCGCTGTCGTACAGCTCGGGCGGCAGGACGATCTGCTTGACGGCGACGTCACGGTGGAGGACCTCGTCGCGGGCGCGCCACACCCGCCCCATCCCGCCGGCGCCAAGTGGTTCGAGCAGACGGTAACGGTCGGCGACGACGGAGGGCGCGGCGGGCATGCATCATTGTGTACCCGACGGATCCCCCGACCACGTGTAGCCCTCGCCGAGGTGAGTCGCGTGACAGATTTCCGATGCGTCCAACCCGGGCGGCCCGGTCGATTCACACGGCCACGGCCACAGCCAGGGTGAGGGCGAATCGGCCGGCGCGGTCCGTCCACCAGTCGCGCACCGCGAAGCCGGCCGTCGCGAGCTCGGCGGTCAGGCCGTCGCGGCGGAACTTGGCCGACACCTCGGTGCGCAGTTCCTCGCCGCCGGCGAAGGTCACGTCGAGGTCCAGGTCCGCCACGCGCACCGTCATCGGCCGCGTCGCCCGCAGGCGCATCTCGATCCACTCCTCGGCCTCGTCCCAGAGGGCCACGTGGGCGAAGGAGCCGGGGTCGAAGTCCGCGCTCAGCTCGCGGTTGAGCACGTGCAGCACGTTGCGGTTGAACTGCGCCGTCACGCCCGCCGCGTCATCGTACGCCGGCACCAGCACCGCCGGGTCCTTCACCAGGTCGGCGCCCAGCAGCAGCCACTCGCCCGGGGAGAGCCGGGCGCGCAGCGCGGCGAGGAACGGGGCCCGCTCCGCCGGCGTGAAGTTGCCGATCGTGCCGCCCAGGAACGCCACCAGGCGGGTGCCGGAGTCCGGCAGGACCTCCAGGTGGTTGACGAAGTCGGCGACGATGCCGTGCAGGTGCAGGTCCGGGTACTCCGCGTGCAGCTGGCCGAGCGCGTCGCGCAGCGCCGCGCCCGAGACGTCCAGCGGGACGAACGAGCCGAGCGTGCCGTGCTCGCGCAGCGCGTCGAGCAGCAGGCGGGTCTTCTCCGACGAGCCGGAGCCGAGCTCCACCAGGACCTTGGCGCCGGTGATGCGGGCGATGGCGCCGGCCCGGTCGGCGAGGATCTCGCGCTCCGCGCGGGTCGGATAGTACTCCGGCAGCCGCGTGATCTCCTCGAACAGCGCGCTGCCGCGGGCGTCGTAGAAGTACTTCGGTGGCAGCCGCTTCGGCGTCGCGGTGAGTCCGGACCGGGCGTCCTCGCGCAGGGCCGCGGCGAGGTCCTCCTCGGTCAGGTGGACGTCGAGATCGAGCTCCGGCACAGTCACGGTGCAGCACCTTCCAACGCTGTGATGGTCGCGGACTCCGGGTTCGCGACGAGCAGGGCATGGTCGGGGACGGGGATCCAGCCGGGGTGGGGGAAGAGCGGCTCGGAGGCGACGAGCACGCTCGCGTCCGCGGTCGACGTATCGCGGGCGAGATAGGACAGCGAGTGGCCGCACGCGGTCGCCGCGATGGTCTCGCCGTCGGTGAGCAGCAGGTTGAGTCGCGAGCCGGGTGCCGCGGCGCGCACCTGCGCCACGACCGCGGACAGCGCCGTCGCCGGCGGGTCACCGGCCCGCAGGCGGTCGCGCACGAGCGTCCACAGCAGCGCGCTGTCGGTCGGCGCCTCCAGCGTCAGCAGGTCGCGCACCGGCAGCCCGCCGGCGACGCCGGCCACGCTGTCCGGCCAGCCCGCGATCGTCCCGTTGTGGCTGAACAGCCAGCGGCCCTCGGCGAACGGGGCGACCGCCGACTCGGTGACGGGCATGCCGACGGTCGCCGAGCGCACCGCGGCCAGGATCGCGCCGGAGCGGGCCGCCGCCGCCAGCGCGGGCAGCCCGGCGTCGCTCCACAGTGGACTTTCCCGGCGGTACCGAACCGGCTCCTCGCTCTTGGGGTCCTCGAACCACCCGATGCCGAAGCCGTCGGCGTTGATGGTGCCGCCGCCGCGCATGTCCAGGGGCGCCCAGGACTGCCGGGACAGCGAGTGTGGCGGCGTGAACAGCAGGTCGGCCAGGGGGATCGGGGGCCCCAGATACGCCACGTGGCGGCACACTAGGTGAGCTCCTCGGGGCGCGCGTCGCGCGCGGTCCGGAAGCCGCTGAAGATCTGCCGGCGGATCGGGTAGTCCCAGTTGCGGAACGTGCCCCGGCACGCGGCCGCGTCGGTGCCGAACGAGCCGCCGCGCAGCATCTTGTAGTCGGGGCCGAAGAACACCTCCGAGTACTCGCGATACGGGAACGCGTTGAACCCCGGGTAGCCGGCGAAGTCGCTGTCGACCCACTCCCACACGTCGCCGATGAGCTGGTGCACGCCCAGCGGCGAGGCGCCGGCCGGGTAGGCGCCGACGGGGGCGGGGGACAGGTGCCGCTGGCCGAGGTTCGCGTGCTCGGGGCCGGGGTCGGCGTCGCCCCACGGATACCGGCGCGAGCGGCCGCTCGCCGGGTCCCACCGCGCCGCCTTCTCCCACTCCGCCTCGGTCGGCAGCCGGCGGCCGGCCCACGCCGCGTAGGCGCTCGCCTCGTGGAACGACACGTGCACCACCGGCGCGTCGGGCACGATGGGCGCGGTGCGGCCGAACTCGGTGGCGAGCCAGCCGCCGGGGTCGCGCACCCAGTGCAGCGGCGGGGTGCCGCCGGCGTCGACGAACTCGGCATACTGGGCATTGGTGACCGGTGCCGCGTCGATGAAGTACGCCGGCACGTCGACCACGTGCGCCGGCCGCTCGTTGTCCAGCGCCCACGGCTCGGTCGACGTGCCCATCGTGAACGGCCCGCCCGGCACCAGCACCTCGCCGCGGACATCCACTGTGGATGGTGGCGGCGGGGGTGCGGACAGCACCGGGGTGCCGGCCCGCAGCTGGTGCGTGGCCAGCATGGTCTCGTCGTGCTGTTGCTCGTGCTGGACGATCATGCCGAAGGCGAAGCCGTCCTCAATGAGCCTGCTGCCTTCCAGGTGTACCCGCTCCAGCACGTCGAGCGCCTTGTCGCGCACGGTCGCCACGTAGGCCCGCGCCTCCTTCGGCCCGAGCAGCGGCAGCGCCGGCCGGTCCTTGCGCGCGTGCTTGAAGGCGTCGTAGAGGTGGTCGATGTCCGCGCGGACCGCGTCGCGGCCGCCGACGTCGCGCACCAGCCACAGCTCCTCCTGGTTGCCGATGTGCGCCAGGTCCCAGACCAGCGGCGACATCAGCGGCGAGTGCTGCTTGACCAGGTCGTCGTCGTCCACGGCCTCGGTCAGCACGGCGGATCTGCGGCGGGACCGCTCCAGCTCCCGCGCGACGCGTTCCCTCAGGTCAGCCATTGCGTGTACTCCCTTCGATGACGTCGTCGAGCAGGGGCGGCGGCAGTTCGAGCCGCTCCAGGGCGAGCTCGCGAACGGCCTTGGCCGCGCCGGCCAGGATCGGGTCGGCCATGCCGTCGCGGGCCGCCTCCACCCAGCGCCCGGTGGCCGCCGCGCACAGCTCGAGGACCCGCGTGACGGTGGCCAGGTCGGCGAGCAGGGCGTGCAGCAGCGCCGCGGGCGCGAACCAGCCGCGCCCGGGCTGGGTGTCGAGGTAGCGGATCTCCAGGTACCCGCGCGGGCGGACCGGCGGGAAGAGGGTGCTGAGGTGGTAGTCGAGGTCGGCGTACGTCGGTCTCGGGCCCAGTGCGCCACGGATCCAGTCCGCGAACGTCACCCCCACGGGGGTGTCCCAGGCGCCGTCGGGGCGGCGCACGCACAGCAGCGCCGCGTCGAGCGCGTATTGGGCCCAGTCGGCGGCGGGTTCCGCACCGATGCGGATCTGCTGGGTGCGGGACGGGTCGATGCCGCCCCAGGTCTGCTGCCGGGCGGAGGCCCAGCCGGTGTCGCGCCCGGCGAAGCGCCCCGAGTTGGCGAACAGCGCCAGTAGCGGGGGGCCGAGCGCGTGTACGGCGGCCCAGCGAACGGCCAGTTCCGGCGCCGGCCCGGGGTCGAGGCAGACCTGCAGGCCCGCCGTCGAGCACATCATGATCTTTCCGGACATGCCCCGGCGGTCGAACGCGGCCTCCATCGCGTCATACCGGGGGGTGGAGAGCAGCCGTCGCGGCGCGCGGTGCGGGTCTACGCCGGTCTCGCCGAGGATGAGCCCGGCCTCCGCGAACATCGCGGTGAGCTGGTCGATCTCGGCACCGACGGCCGCGTGGAGGTCGGCCAGTGAGGCGTGCGGCCGGCTGGAGATCTCCACCTGGCCGCCTGGTTCGAGGGTGACGCTGCTGCCGTGTCGCAGCGGGAGCGCCGGGCTGTCGGCCCGCAGGGTCGTCGGTGCGTGGTCACCGAGGGCCTGACAGAGTCGGTCACGATCCAGCAGAGCGGAGGGATCGTCGTGTTGGTGGACGGTGAACTCGAGTTCGACACCGACCGCCGCGGGTGGACCGGTCTTGAAGCAGATCGATGCGATGTAGCCCTCGGCCTGCTCGATCTCGGTGATGACCCCGTCGTGGTCGGCGGCCGTGCGGATGCCCTGCAAGGTCGCCATGCGAGCCGACGTTACCCCAGGATCCGTCGATCGGCGAACGCTGACACTGAACAAATGGTGACCGCCCGAGTACGAAATGCGATCTCCAGCTTGGCGTTCGCTTCGCGGGCACCGCAAGGTGTTCAGCGCAACATGCGGTACAACTTCAGGGCCTCGCGGTTGAGCGAGCGCAGCCCGGGCATCCTGGCCAGCGAGACCAGCCGGTCGATGAGCGGCACCGCGCGGTCGACCAGCAGAGCCGTCTTCTCCTGGCCGGGGGAGGTGTCGTGCACCCAGTAGAGGGTGATGCCCATCTGGCACAGCCACAGCAGCTCGGGCAGGTCGGCGCGCAGCTCGGGGTCGATCTTCGTGGTGGAGCCCTCGACCACGTCGCGCAGGATGCCGATCGAGCGCTCGCGGGCCGGGGCCGACTCGGTGCTGAACGGACTGAGCGGCGATCCCGGCTCCACGGCGGTCTTGATGAACTTGCCGGCGAAGGCGTGGTACGGCGCCGTGGTCTCGACCATCGCGCCGAACGCCACCCGCAGCCGCTCGTCGAACGGCCCGGGCCGGGCGAGCCGAGCGGCGCAGGCGGCGGCGGCGTCCACCTGCACGGTGGCGTAGAACTCCTGGACCAGGTGGTCCTTGGACGGGAAGTAGTAGTAGGCGTTGCCCACCGACAGCCCCGCCGCCTGGGCGATCCCGCGCATCGTGGTCTTGTCGTAGCCCTGGTCGCGGAACAACCGGACCGCCGTGTCGACGATCAGCCGCTTGGTCTGCTCGCCGCGCTCGGAGGCCCGGTCCGGCCCGGTGCTCATGTCAGGTGTCGCAGGTTCCGCCACAGTCCCGACGATATCTGCCGCCTGTCTTGCGGCCCGCCGCCCAGCCGTCGTCCCAGCCCGAGTCCCAGCCCCGCGCGAAGTTCTTGTCGCGAAGCGCCTGGCGCAGCGAGCCGGCCGAGGCGGCCACGTGCCGGGCGAGCGGCCGCAGGTGCGGCTGGGCGAGGCGCGCCGCCAGCCCCCGATATCCGTCCAGCGCCCACAGGCACATCAGCCAGGCCGCATCGCCGGTGTAGACGCCGCCGTCGTCGACCACCGTGATGTCGGCGAGGGTCTCGGCCGGGTCGAGCGCCGGATACCGGCGGCGCGCCTCCTCGCAGCCCGCCGCGACGAACTCCAGCGGGACGATCTGCGACCGCGCCGTGAGCCAGGTCCGCGCCGTGCGGCACAGTCCGCAGCCCGCGTCGTACAGCACGGTCAGCCGGGTGATCATCGAGGTGGTTCGAGGCCGTCGAGCGGGGGACCGGCCGGCCGACCCGGAGGCCGGGGCCTGGGACCGGCATCGGCCCTGGCATCGGCCCCAGCAACCGGGTCGGCGCGACGGGTGGGGCGGCCTGCTCGAGCATCCGGCGGCGGCGGAACCGGCTCAGGACGAACAGGTTGAAGAAGTGCATGCCGCCGAGCACGAGCAGCACCAGCCCGAGCTTCATCGCGAGGGCCTCCATCGCCCCGCTGCCGTCCAGGATCGCCCCGCTGATCTTCAGCGCGACCGCGACGTAGCCGAGGTTGAGCAGGTAGAACCCGACGACGAGGACTTGCTACAGGGCGGCGATGAGCAGGGCGGTGCCCAGCAGGGCGAGGTGGTGCAGGGACTGGTCGGCGACGTACATCCCGGAGATCGGAGAGGTCGTCTCGGCGAACTCCGGCGAGCGGGTCGCCCGGAGTAACGCCCGCACCGGCCAGCGGCGGTCCAGCAGGCCGTGCGTCGCCGCGGAGAACGCCAGGCCCGCGCACACGCCCAGCGGCGAGAGCGGCAGGCGCAGCGCCGCGGCGGTGAGCAGCAGCACGGCGGTCACGGTGAGGTGGTACCCGAGCAGGTGCCCGGCGAGGGCCCGCCAGGCGGCGGCGCCCGTGCCGGACTTGCGTGCGGCCTGGTGGTCGGTCTGCGCGATGTGGTCGCCGAGGGAGTGGCCGACGAAGAGCGCCACGAGGGTCACGGCGAAGACGACGGACCTGGTGAGCGTGTCATGCGACATGACGGACTGGCTCCTCACTGAGCGCTTGCGCGGGGAGGGGTGCGGCGGAGCACCGATCATCCGCCCGCCGGCTGCCCACTTCTATGTCGAATACGGCAGAACACATGTGTCCTGGATCGCGGTCAGCGTCCGCACCGTACGCGGCGACGGCTAAACCCGGCCGCGCGAGCGCCGATCGGACGCTTGTGAAGGCTTGGCTCGTCGCGGCCGCCGTCGTGCTGTCCGTCTCGCTCGGCGGCACCCTGACCTGGCAGCACTACATCGGCACGGTGGATCAGGCGGAGCTGCTCGGCGACACCGGCCGGGACCGCGCCGGCCCGCCCCGGCGGATCACCATCGAGTCCGCGCCGCGCCCGTCCGTCGTGCCGGGTGCGCCCGACGCCGGCCACGCCGCCGAGCTGGACGCCCAACCCGGCCGCAACCTCCTGCTCGCCGGCCTCGACGCCCGCCCGGGGGAGGACCGGGCGACCGCGCGCGCCGACACGGTCATCGTGGTGCACGTGACGGAGTCGGGCGACCGGGCGTACCTCATCTCGCTGCCCCGCGACACCCGCGTGGCGATACCCGGGCACGGCACCGACAAGCTCAACGCCGCCTTCTCGCTGGGCGGGTTCGAGCTGCTCGCGCGCACCGTCCAGCGGATCACCGGGCTGGTCTTCGACGCCGGGGCGATCATCGACTTCGCCGGCCTGCGCAAGGTCGTGGACGCCGTCGGCGGGGTGGAGCTGTGCGTGGACGAGGAGACCACCTCCGTGCACGTCGGGTGGGACGCGCAGGGGCGGCAGACCCCGCCGTACCGGCTGATCCCGCCCTCGTTCCGGGCGGAGCGGATCCCCGGGGTGCGGGCCCAGGTGTACCACGTCGGCTGCCGGCACTTCGCCGGCTGGGAGGCCCTGGACTACGTGCGCCAGCGGGAGCTCATCCCCGATGGCGACTACGGCCGGCAGCGCCACCAGCAGCAGCTCCTGCGCGCGCTCGCGGAGAAGATCACCTCCGCCGGGGTGATCGCCAACCCGATCGCGCTCGACCGCGTGCTGACCGCCGTCGGGGGCTCGCTCACCTTCGACGGCAACGGGGCCTCGGTCACCGACTGGATCGTCCGGCTGCGCGCGATCGGCCCGGACGACCTCACGCTGCTGCGCACCAACGGCGGGCGGTTCCGCACCGAGCGGCGCGACGGGCGCGACTACGAGAACCTCGACGCCACCACCGCGGAGCTGTTCGCCGCCGCCCGGGACGACCGGCTGGCGGAGTTCGCCGCGCGGTACCCGGCCTGGGTCATCGCCCCGGGCGCCAACTGAGCCGGCGCCGGAAGGCGTCACGCGCGGCCTACCCGGGCGCGCCGAGGCGGGTCGGCCGGTCACCTTCGCGGGCGAGTTCTACCGGGTGGCGGCCTCCTCCCGGCCCCACCGATCTGGACCGGCGCGGGCGGCCCGCGATCCCTGGCGGCCACCGGGCGGCGCGCCGACGGCTGGATCCCCGGGCGGGCCGCGGACTGGCGCAGCGCGCGGCACACCGAATCGCGTCCGCCGCGGACCCGCGACGCGGAGGGGCGCTGGATCGGTGGCTCCGCCGCGCAGTGGGTGGACGAGCTGACCGCGGCGGTCCTGGAGCACAGCGCGGTCGGGTTCGTGCTGTTCCCGCGGGACGACGCGACGATCGACCGGTGGGCGCGGGAGGTCGCGCGGGCCGTCCGTGAGGCGGTGATAAAGTGGAGGAGTACCTCCGATATAAGGTGACGGTGTCATGCAGACGCAGGCGGGTCCGCGGCGGCCGCAGCGGGCGGACGCGCGGCGTAACTTCGACGCGCTGATCGCGGCCGCGTGCGAGGCCTTCGCCGAGCACGGCACCGGGACGTCGCTGGAGGAGATCGCGCGCCGGGCCGGGGTCGGCATCGGCACGCTGTATCGCAACTTCCCCACCCGGCGGGACCTGTTCGACGCCGTCTACATGGACGAGATCAGGGCGCTGTGCCGCGCCGCCGACGACGTCGCTGGGCTGCCGCCGTGGGACGCGCTCACCGCATGGCTGAGGCGGTTCGTCGGCTATGTCGCGACGAAGCGCGCCATCTGCGAGGAGATCAACCGCGACTCCGAGATGATCCGCGGCGCCCGCGGCGTCATTTACGAGGCGGCCGACCGGCTGCTCACCCGGGCACAGGAGGCCGGCGTCGCCCGGCGGGACGTGAGCTCCGACGACCTGCTGCGCCTCGTCTCCGGGCTCACCGCCGGGGGATACGTCGACGACGCCCAGCGCGATCGGGTGCTCGCCGTGGCCATGGACGGCGTGCGAGCCCGCTGAGGCGGGCCGTCCTGATGTCTGGAACCGGCCACCTGCGCCGTGGGGAGGCGGGACAGTAGGCGGGTAACCTGGTCCGACGCGCGCTTCGTGCCGTGATCACGAGGTTGTGATCGGCCGGTCCGGGGCGAGGATCGCAACGAGTGGATGGGGTGCATCGCAGATGTCCGACCTGGCGCAGATCGGCGTGACCGGCCTGGCCGTCATGGGCCGCAACCTGGCCCGGAACCTTGCTCGCAACGGTTACGCCGTCGCCGTGCACAACCGTTCGTACGAGCGCACCCGCCGCCTCGTGGACGAGTTCGGGCACGAGGGCACGTTCGTGCCGAGCGAGTCCATGGCCGACTTCGTCGCCTCGCTGGCCCGCCCGCGGGCCGTCATCATCATGGTCAAGGCCGGTGGCCCCACCGACGCCGTGATCGACGAGCTCGTCCCCCTCCTCGAGGAGGGCGACATGATCGTCGACGCCGGCAACGCCCACTTCGCCGACACCCGCCGCCGCGAGCAGTCCCTGCGCGAGCACGGGCTGCACTTCGTCGGCACCGGCGTGTCCGGCGGCGAGGAGGGCGCCCTGCTGGGCCCGAGCATCATGCCGGGCGGTTCCCCCGAGTCGTACCAGACCCTCGGCCCCATGTTCGAGAAGATCTCGGCGAAGGTCGACGGCACCCCGTGCTGCACGCACATCGGCCCCGACGGCGCCGGGCACTTCGTCAAGATGGTCCACAACGGCATCGAGTACGCCGACATGCAGCTCATCGCCGAGGCGTACGACCTGCTGCGGTCCGGCCTGGGCGCCACCCCGGCGGAGATCGCGGACATCTTCCGCACCTGGAACACCGGCGACCTCGAGTCCTTCCTCATCGAGATCACCGCCGACGTGCTCGCCCACGTGGACGACGACACCGGCAAGGCGTTCGTCGACATCGTGCTGGACCAGGCCGAGCAGAAGGGCACCGGCCGCTGGACCGTGCAGAGCGCGCTCGACCTGGGCGTGCCGATCACCGGCATCGCCGAGGCCACGTTCGCCCGGTCGCTGTCCGGCCACGCCGACCAGCGCACCGCCGCCCGCGAGGCGTTCGGCACCGAGATCGCGAGCCTGGAGGTCACCGACCGGGACCGGTTCGTCGAGGACGTGCGCGCCGCCCTCTACGCGTCGAAGATCGTCGCCTACGCGCAGGGCTTCGACCACATCCAGGCCGGCAGCGAGGAGTTCGGCTGGGACATCGACCGCGGCATGGTCTCCACGATCTGGCGCGGCGGCTGCATCATCCGGGCCCGGTTCCTCGACCGCATCCGCGAGGCCTACGACGGCAACCCGGGTCTGAAGAGCCTCATGGTGGCGCCGTACTTCGCCGAGGCCGTCAACGCGGGCGTGCCCAGCTGGCGGCGGGTCGTCGCGGCCGCGGCCCAGGCGGGGATCCCGACCCCGGCGTTCTCGTCGTCGCTGGCGTACTTCGACGGCCTGCGCGCGCAGCGCCTGCCCGCCTCGCTGATCCAGGGCCAGCGCGACAACTTCGGCGCGCACACCTACCGCCGCACCGACCGCGACGGCACGTTCCACGTCGAGTGGGCCGGCGACAAGAAGGAACACACCGCCTGACGGTGCGACCGACCGTGATCACGGAGAGTACTTGTGCTCGGTTGAGCATTTTCTCTCCGTGATCACGGCCGTCCTCGCTTTGTGGTTGAGGGCCACTACGGCGCCGATCGCTGCTGCGGCCGTCGTCAGCCAGAAGGCCGTGCTGTAGGCGCCCTCGTGCAGGGGCAGGGTCAGCACCGCGATCGCGACGGCGCCGGCGAGGTACTGCGACGTGGTGAGCAGTGCCCCGGCGGAGGACTGCCGCTCGGCCGGCACGTCCCGGCCGCCCACGTTGAACATCGACGTGTAGACGATCCCGTGCGCCAGGCCGCTGACCAGCAACCCGGGCAGCACCCCGGCGGCGTAGCCGCGCCCGGCCGCCACCGCCAGCCAGGCCAGCCCGAGCGCGGCGAGCGCGAACCCGCCGCCGAGCGTGCGGGCCGCGCCGAGGCGGCGCACGAGCCGGCCGGTGAGCGAGCTGCCGACGGTGACCAGCGCCGCCAGAGGCAGGAACGCGAGGCCGGCCCGCAGCGGGGAGTATCCGTCGCGGTCCTGCAGCATCAGCGTCACGACGTAGAACTCCGAGCCGACGCTGGCCATGTAGAGCGCTGCTGCCGCCGTCCCGGTGCGCAGCGAGGGGATCGCGCTGCCCGCCGGCCGCCGCCGGGCCAGCAGCACCGCCCCGAGCGCCGCGGCGGCCGCGAGGGTGCCGGCCGTCACCGGGTCGGCCCAGCCCCGGGCGCCGCCGAAGGTGAGCCCGAGCACGGCCGCCAGCACGGCGCCGGTGCCCAGCAGCGGGGCGGCCAGGTGTACCGGTTCGGGGCGCGCCCGGGCGGCGGAGAGCAGCCACACCGCGGCGCCGGCCGCGCAGGCCGCGGTCACCGGGATGTTCACGAGGAAGGTCCAGCGCCAGCTGTACCGCGTGAGGACCCCGCCCAGCACCACGCCCGCGGCCAGCCCGCAGGCCCCGACCGCACCCCACACCGACAGCGCCCGGGTGCGGGCCGGCCCGGCCGGGAACCGTGCGCCGATCAGCCCCAGGATCGCCGGCTGCAGCAGCGCCGCGGCGAGCCCCTGCGCGCCCCGGGCGGCCAGCAGCGTCGCGCCGCCGCCGGCCACGCCGCCGGCCGCGCTCGCCGTGCCGAACAGCACGGTCGCGGCCAGGAACAGCCGGCCCGCGCCGACCCGGTCGGCGAGCCGGCCGCCGAGCAGCAGGAAGCCGGCGAACGGCACGGCGTAGGCGCTCACCACCCACTGCGCGGCGGACAGGTCGAGGCGCAGGTCCCGTGCGATGCCCGGCAGCGCGACGTACACGATCGAGTAGTCCAGGGCGAGCAGGAACTGGGCCACGGACAGGACGGCGAGGGGCATGCTCGCCATCCTCAGACCTTCACATTAATGTGAAGGTCAACGCGTAGGAGGCACGTCACATGCGCATCGGCGAGCTGTCGGCCCGCACCGGCACCCCGGCCAGGCTGCTGCGGTACTACGAGGAGCAGGGCCTGCTGACCCCGGCCCGGCTGGACAACGGCTACCGAGACTACGGCGAGCACCTCGTCGACCGGGTCCTGCAGATCCGTGGCCTGCTCGAGGCCGGCCTGCCCACCCGCCTGATCAAGGACGTGCTGCCCTGCCTGGACAACCCTTGCAGCATCACGATCTCCGATGCCGGGCCGGAGGTGGTCGAGCTGCTGCGGCACGAGCGCGACCGCATGGACGCGCGGATCGCGTGCCTGTCCCGCAACCGCGACGCCATCGACGCGTACCTGTCGACCGTGACCGCACCGAGCGGCCGGCCCGGCATCCGCGTCGCCATCCCGGCCGACCGGGAGGCGGTGGTCGCGACCTTCGTGGCCGCGTTCGTCGCCGACCCCGCCGTGCGATGGTTCCTGCCGGACGACGAGACCTACCCCGCCGAGGCCGCCGCGATGGCGGGCCACCTGTTCGACCTGCGGGTCGGGCGCGGCACGGTGTGGATCGCCGACGGCGGCGCGGCCGTCGCCATGTGGGACCAGCCGCGCTCGCCCGCGGGGGAGGGCGCGGCCGAGCATCGACCGCCGCCCGGCCGGTTCGGCCGCTACCAGGAGGTGGTGCGCGAGTGGATGCCGAGGTTCCCGCACTGGTATCTCGGCGTGCTCGCCTCCCACCCGGACCACCGCGGCCGGCGCCTGGGCCGGACGGTCATGGCCGCCGGGCTGGCGCGCGCGGCGGCCGACGGGCTTCCCGCCTACCTGGAGACCTCCAACCCGAGCAACGTCGACGTCTACCGCTCGGCGGGCTTCGAGGTCGCCGAGTACCTGACGGTCGACGGCCTCCCCGTGTGGATCATGGTCAGGCGCCACCGACCTCCGCACTGATGAAGTTGAGCCGGCGGTCGGCGGATCGCCAATATTGACCAATCACTATTGTTTGTGACTGTGTGGTTTCAGGAGAAAGCAGTCGAGGGACGTACACCGAGCAATGCGCCGCGCCCGCGTGAGACAAAGTCGGAGGCAGGTATGCGTCGTCCTCGAGTCCTCATCGTCGGTGCCGGACTGGCCGGCACGGCAACGGCGATCCGGCTCTTGCGGTTCGCGCGTAAGCCCCTCGAAATTGTCCTGCTCGAGCGCCGCCACGACTACCGGTACGCGGGCGTCGCGTACCACCGCGACGGCAACCCCTGGGACCACGTGTTCAACATCCAGGCCGGTCGCATGTCGGCGTTCCGAGAGGACGTCAACGACTTCGTACGCTGGGCCAATCACGAGGCCGACCGCCGCGGATGGCCCGCGCCGTGGACGGACTTCACGTTCGTCGAGCACGGACCGGCGCCACGCCGGATCTACCACGACTACCTGACCGACCGCATCGCGGAGGCGCGTCTGGAGGCATACCCCGGCGTCGACCTCGTCGAGGCCGAGGGCGAGGCGGTGAACCTCGACGTCCGCGCAGACCACGTCGAGGCGTCGATCCGGCAGCCGCCCGGCGACGGTGCGACGCGGACGCGGACGCTGACGGCCGACCACGTCATCCTCGCGACCGGCATGGAGCTCAAGCAGCCGGCCTTCGCCACCGACGTGCTCGAGCACGAGGCATTCATCCGGCACCCGTACTCGACTGACGGCGTGCGGAGGCTCCTGGCAGCGCCGGCGGACGCGAGCGTCGTGATCGTCGGAACGGTGCTGAGCGCGTACGACTCCGTGGCTCTGCTGCTGCGCCAGGGCCACACCGGCACCATCCACCTGGTCTCCAAGTCGGGCACCACACCCCGGTCGTATCCCGAGAACCACCAGCATGGCGTGGTCCGGCTCCCCGCACCCGCACTGCTGTTCGAACCGTACCGGAACCGGACGGAGTTCCTGGCGCGCGTCCAGACCGGGTGGAAGGCTGCCTGCACCGCGGTCGCCCGGGACCACCCCGACATGGACCGGCGGATCGTCACGGAGCGGGTGGCCAAGGCGTGGGAGCCGTACCTCCCGAGGGTCATCGAACAGATCCCGACGGACGAGCTCCGGCAGTTGCTCGACGAGTTCGGCACGCAGATCGCATCGCTGCGGGTCGGCGCGGTGCCGTACACGACTTCGATCGTCGAGCACGCCATGTCTTGCGACCACGACTCGGTCGAGCTCGTCGTCGGGAAGATCGAGCGGGTCAAGCCGGCCGAATCGGGGCGGCTCGACGTCGTCGTCGCGACGCAGGCGGCCACGCGCGTCATCCCGGCCGATCTTGTGGTGTGCAACTTCGGCCGGGAGTCCGACTACACCCACGTCGACTCGCCACTGTGGATGAACCTTCTCGTCAACGAGCTCGTCACCCCCCATCAGCGCACCGGACGCGGGATCGAGATCAACAACCGGGGCACGCCGCTGCGGCCCGACGGCGAGCCGATCGAGATGCTCTCCGCCATCGGGGTGATGCGCGAGGGCGACGAGATCGTGCGCAACGGCCGCACCGGCGCCTTCGCGTTCAATCTCGCCGCGATCAAGAACCACTCCATCGTGGTCGCCGCGCACGTGATCGAACGTCTCGAACCGCACTGCGCCGCCGCGGAACATCACCACGCGTTCACCGCCGACGAGACAACCCGCGCCGCGTTCGAGCAGGCCGTCTCACTGGAAGTCCGGAGGCTCGCCGCGCGGTCCCGGGCCGAGCGCGAACACCTCGACGCGCAACTGGGAACCCACCTGCGGTCCGATCACCGCTTCGATGCCGTCCCCACCGACGGGCGCGGCCAGCTGATGCGCGCCGCGGTCAACCAGGCGGCGATCCAGCGGCTCACGGACGTCTCGGTGACACCGCGCCAGCTGCGCCGGCAGCTCGGCATCACGAATGATGAAGATGCGGAGATCCCGTGACCGAACGACAGATCCGTGGCGTCCTGCTCACTCGCGGAACCGAAACGGTGGTGGGCGGGCCCTGCAATCGCACCGAACGACCGGTGGAGGGTTCCATCCTCGTCACCCCGTCACTCCATCCGAGGCTGTACGACGCGCTCATGACCGCCCGCGCGGTCGTCTGCAGCTCCGGCGGGCGGACCGGGCACATGCAGTCCATCTGTCGTGCCAAGGGCATCCCCGTCCTGCGCGTCGACCCGACCGACCTCGACAAGCTCGTCGGCGAGGTGACGCTCGATCTGGAACGCGGGTCGGTCATCGTCGGTGCCGCCGGCGGCCCCCGGGGCGCCGGGGCCGTGAACACCAACCCCGCCGCCGCGCCGCCGGACGTTCTCGGCTCGGCCTGCGCGGTGATCGCCGACCTCCGGGACATCCGCG
Source organism: Dactylosporangium sp. NPDC000555 (assembly GCF_040300025.1). Lineage (NCBI taxonomy): Bacteria > Bacillati > Actinomycetota > Actinomycetes > Micromonosporales > Micromonosporaceae > Dactylosporangium > Dactylosporangium sp. NPDC000555. Next base: position 28,770 of record NZ_JBEPDB010000040.1, read on the forward strand.
GCCTCAACTCGAGCGGTCCGCATGCGGCACGCGTCGAGTCCTTCTTCCTCCGTGAGGAGTTCCTGTGCTTCTCCGCGGCCCTCAGCCCCATCGACGCCCTCCGCGGCGGGACCGCCGTCAACGCTTACGGGCGCGCCATCGCCAAGCAGTTGCAGGTGTGCGTCGAGGAGCTCCTGCCGGGCCAGCGACTGATCCTGCGCATGCTCGACCTGCGCTCGAACGATGCGGTCCACATCACGGACGAGGCCACGGTACCGCGTGAGCCCAATCCCGACATGGGCCTGCACGGCACCCGATGGCTGCTTCGGTCGGCCGCCTATCCCCAAGCGCTGCACGTCATGCTGGAGACCCTGCGTGAACGACTCGGCGCCGAGGCCGACCGGGTCCACCTGTCGGCGCCGTTCCTCACCGACGCCGAAGAGTTCGCGAAGCTGCGGCCGCACCTCGGGTTGTCGACGGAGACGCCCTTGTCCGCGTTCATCGAGACACCGGCCGCGGTCCACGCCACGTCGGCCATCTGCGCCGCCGGCGCCGACGAACTGTTCGTCGGCACCAAGGACCTGGTGCAGTTCTACCTCGCCGCCGACCGCAGCAACCATCTGGTCGCCGAGTCCTACCGGACCCGGCACCCGGCCGTCCTCGACGGCCTGCGACGGGTCATCGAGGACGGCCGCGACGCCGGCACCCCGACCCGCGTGTTCGCGCTCGGCGCCGACTTCGACCACTACCTCGAGCGGCTGCCAACCCCGACCGGATACATGATGTGCGTCTCCGAACTTCAGCACATCCTGCAGTCCCGACAGATGGTCGCCCGCTGATCGAGAACGATGTTGCTAGTTGCCGGCGCTCTCGTAGCGGCGCAGGCCGCGCGAGAAGATCCAGCCGCTGACGACCAGGCAGTACGCCCCGATGAGCGGGGTCAGCAGTCCCACCCAGGCCTGGCCGTGACCGAGCAGGAAGCTCACCGGGAAGAAGCTCACGAACGCGAACGGCAGGGCGAAGCCCAGGGCCGCCTTCAGCGCCAGCGGGTAGACGGAGATGGGGAACCGGGCGAGGTCGCCGGCTTGGTTGGTCAGTTGTCGTGCCTCCACGAGTGCCATCGGGGTCGAGCCTGGCAAAGCCGATCGATGCCCGCAATCTTTTTTCGGGAGGCGAACGAACCCGGGCCTGATGGTGGCGCCATCGGAGCGGACCCCGGGCTCGGAGAGCGCTCCCGCGATCGCCTCCATCGGTGCTCTTGACAGCTATACCCGGCGTCACCGGGCCATGACCAGGGCCGGACCCGACCTTGGAGAGCGCTCTCCCATTCTGGCGCGGCCATTGACAGGGGTGGACGAAGGGCTCATTGTGGCTTTCTGAGAGAGCGCTCTCTCACACCGCCGTAACACCCCCGCCACGAAGGAGTCATCCATGGACTGGTCGGTCTCCGCCCCCGGCCATCGATCCGCCAGATCCGTGTCGAGCCGCCGCACCCTGCGCTACGGCGTCATCGCGCTCGCGGTGGCCGCCATGCTGTGTGCGTACATCGTCACGGTCGTGACCCGTGCCAACGCCGCCGAGACCCTGCTGTCGCAGGGCAAGCCGACGACCGCCTCGTCCACGGAGAACGCGGCCAGCGCGGCCTCGAACGCCACCGACGGCGACGCCGGCACCCGCTGGTCCAGCGCCTTCTCGGTGCCGCAGTGGCTCCAGGTCGACCTCGGCTCCCAGCAGTCGATCAGCCGGATCGCGCTGAACTGGGAGACGGCCTACGCCACCGCGTACACGATCCAGACCTCCAACGACGCCACCAACTGGACGAACATCTACTCCACGACCACGGGCGCCGGCGGCAACGTGAGCCTGTCCGTGACGGGCAACGGGCGCTATGTGCGGCTCAACGCCACGGCGAAGAACACGCAGTACGGCGTGTCGCTGTGGGAGTTCCAGGTGTTCGGCGGCGGCGGCTCCACGCCCGGTAGCTGCGGCACCGCCAACGCCGCGCAGGGCAAGCCGGCCACCGCCTCCTCGACCGAGAACGCGGGCACCCCGGCCTCGGCCGCGGTCGACGGCAACACCGGCACCCGCTGGTCCAGCGCGGCCGGCGACCCGCAGTGGCTGCAGGTCGACCTGCAGTCGGTGCAGCAGATCTGCGGCGTCACGCTGAACTGGGAGGCCGCCTACGCCACGGCGTTCTCGATCCAGACGTCGACCAACGGCACCACCTGGACGACGATCTACAGCACCACCACGGGCACCGGCGGCGTGCAGAACCTCAGCGTCACCGGCAACGGCCGCTACGTGCGCGTGTACGGCACCGCGCGGGCCACGCAGTGGGGCTACTCGCTGTGGGAGTTCCAGATCCGGGTGGGCGGCATGCCGTCGACGACCAGCGACACCCCGACCAGCCCGAGCGCGTCGCCGAGCACCTCGCCGAGCACCCCGCCGTCCGGCAACTCGGTGCTGCTGTCGTACAACAAGCCGGCCGTCGCCTCGTCGTGGCAGAACGACGTGAACTGCAACCCGTGCAGCCCCGACAAGGCGTTCGACAACGACCCGGCCAGCCGCTGGGCGACCAGCTCCACCACCGGCTGGGTCGACCCGGGCTGGATCTACGTCGACCTCGGCGCCGTGGCGCAGATCAAGCAGGTCGTGCTGCAGTGGGACCCGGCGTACGCGGTCTCCTATCAGATCCAGACCTCCAACGACGCCACCAACTGGACCAGCATCTACAGCACCACGACCGGCAAGGGCTTCAAGGAGACCCTGAACGTCAACGGCACCGGCCGCTACGTGCGGATGTACGGCACCCAGCGCTCCAACGGCTACGGCTACTCGCTGTGGGAGTTCAAGGTGTACGGCACCGGCGGCAACCCGGTGCAGCCCCCGGCCCAGCCGGCCGACCCGACCTTCCCGGCCAACACCCTGGTCTGGAGCGACGAGTTCAACTCCGGCACCAACGTCGACACCTCCAAGTGGACGATCGACCCGGGCACCGGCCAGAACGGCGAGATCCAGTACTACACCAACCTGCAGAACACCAGAATCGAGAACGGCTCGCTGGTGATCGAGGCCCGCAAGGAGACCCAGGGCGGCCGCGATTACACCTCGGGCCGCATCAACACCAGCAACAAGTTCTCGCTGCAGTACGGGCGCGTCGAGGCCCGGATCAAGGTGCCGAAGGGCAACGGCCTGTGGCCCGCGTTCTGGATGATGGGCACCGACTTCCTGCAGGGCCGCCCGTGGCCGTACAACGGCGAGATCGACATCATGGAGATCCTCGGCCGGAACACCTCGGAGATCTACTCGACGCTGCACGCCCCCGCCTACAACGGCGGTGGCGGCTACGGCCAGAAGCTGAGCACGGTCGACCTGTCGCTGGACTACCACGTGTACTCGGTCGAGTGGGACAGCAAGCGCATGACGTTCCGCGTCGACAACCAGGTGATCTTCGTGGCCGACCGGGAGACCGTCGAGGCGACCCGGGGCCCGTGGGTCTACGACCACCAGTTCTACATCATCCTCAACCTGGCCGTGGGCGGTGACTTCCCCGGCCCGATCGACGCCTCCACGCCGTTCCCGTCGCGGATGTACGTCGACTACGTGCGCGTCTACAAGTAAATATCCTCCTCCAGAACCGGCCGCGGGTGGGCGTGACATGCGAGTCCGTCCACCCGCGGCTCCTCAACGCATCGGGGCACGATCTACCGTGGCATCCATGACGGGCAGCGACTCGCGACCGCCCACCCTCGAGCAGGTCGCCAACTACGCCGGAGTGTCACGCGCCACGGTGTCCCGGGTCATCAACGGCGTGCAGACCGTCGACCCGGAGCTTCGCCGGACGGTCGAGCGGGCCATCGCCGCGACCGGGTATGTGCCGAACCTGGCCGCCCGCTCGCTGGTCACCCGGCGGACGGACTCGATCGCGCTCGTGGTGTCGGAGCCGGAGAACCGCGGGTACTCCACGCCGTTTCTGACCCGGATGTTCACCGACCCGTTCCTGGGCCGGGTCACCGCCGGCGCGCAGGAGGTGCTGCGGCCGCTGGGCATCCACCTCGTCATCTTCCTGGCCGACCCGCCCGCGCGGCCGCATCTGCTGCGGTACCTCCGGCAGGGCCACGTCGACGGGGCGCTGCTCATCTCCAGCCACGTCGACGACCCGCTGCCCGCCCAGCTCGTCGAGCTCGGCGTGCCGGTGGTGCTGTCCTGCCGCCCAGGGCACCCGGTCAACATCAGCTATGTCGACGTCGACCAGAGCGCCGGCGTCGGGCTGGCCGTCGACCGCCTGGCCGCGCTCGGGCGCCGCAGCCTGGCCACCATCACCGGCCCGCTCGACATGCCGGCCGCGCAGGACCGCCTGGCCGCCTTCGAGGCGGCCACCCGGGCCCACGGCCTCGAGCCGTCCCACGCCGAGGGCGACTTCACCCGCTCCGGCGGCGAGCGCGCGGCCGCCCGCCTCCTGAGCGAGCTGCCGGACCTGGACGGCGTCTTCGTCGCGAACGACCTCATGGCCGACGGCGCGCTGCGGATGCTGCAGGAGGCCGGCCGTCGAGTGCCCGAAGACGTGGCGGTCATCGGTTTCGACGACAGCACCGCGGCCCTGGAATGCCACCCGCCCCTGTCGACGGTCCGCCAGCCGGTCGAGGAGATGGCCGGCGAGATGGCGCAGTTGCTGCTGACGCGCATCCGCGAGCCGAACCGCTCGCCGCGCTCGGTCATCTTCAACCCGGAGCTTATCCTGCGCGCCTCCGCCTGACGGATCCCGGCCTTGACCGACGCCGGCCCTGCGGTCGCGGTATAGAAGAGGCATGCGACTTTCGATTTGGCCGACCGCTGGACAGGGGTACGACGAGATTCTGCAGGTGGCCCGGCACGCGGAGGCGACCGGGTGGGACGGCGTCTACGTCGCCGACCATTTCATGCCCAATGCCGCGCCCGGCCGGGACCCCATGGCCCCGATGCTGGAGTGCGGGACGCTGGTCGCCGCGCTCGGCGCCGCGGTGCCCCGGGTCCGGCTCGGCAGCATGGTGTACGGCAACACCTACCGCCACCCGGCCGTGCTCGCGAACATGGCCGCGACCGCCGACCACGTGAGCGGCGGCCGGTTCACCCTCGGCGTGGGGGCGGGCTGGCAGGTCAACGAGCACGAGCAGTACGGCATCGAGCTGCCCCCGGTGAAGCAACGGCTGGACCGGTTCGTCGAGGCGCTGGAGGTGCTGCACGGCCTGCTGCGCCGGCCGCGGACCACCTTCGAGGGCGAGTACTACCGGCTCACCGACGCCGTCTGCGAGCCCAAGCCGGTCCAGGACCCGCTGCCGATCCTCATCGGCGGCGGGGGCGAGCGGCGGATGCTGGGCATCGTCGCGCGGTACGCCGACGTCTGGAACACCTGGGGTCTCCCGGACGTCATCGCGCACAAGTCCGCGGTCCTCGACGAGTTCTGCGCCGCGCAGGGGCGCGACGCGAAGGCGATCGACCGCACGGCCCAGGCCCTCGTCGTGGTCGACGGCCCGCTGCCGGACATGCCGTTCCCGGTCATCGGCGGCTCGCCGCAGGCACTGGGCGACACGATCGCCGAGTACCGCGGGATCGGCCTCGACGAGCTCATCGTCCCCGACGGCCTGCTCGGCAAGGGCGCCGACCGGCTCAAGGCGATGGACACGGTCCTGTCGATCACTCGCGGCTGAGGCGCGGCACGCGGCAGTTCAGCAGGCCCTCGCGCAGGCACCCTGCTGAACTGCCCGAAACGGCGAACGGTTCGACGCGGCACGGGGGTTACGCTGTTCGGCGATGAAACAGAGCAGTGAAACAACGCAGGACGCGCGCGTCACGATCCGGGACGTCGCCGCACAGACCGGCCTGTCGATCGCGACCGTGTCGCGGGTCCTCAACGGGCGGGCCAACGTCGCGCCGCAGACCCGCGACCGCGTCCTGCAGGCGATGGGCGGCCTGGGGCGGCGCGCGCCGCGGCGGCGCGGCGCCGGCGTGCCGAAGGCCGACAACGGGGTCTACGTGCGCTGCCCGTACGTCCTGAGCGACTACTTCGGCCTCATCGTCTCGGCGATCACCGAGGCGCTCGACGTGCACGGCATGCACGCGGTCGTCGACGCCGGGGAGTCCGCCTGGGGGCGCACCGGGGTGCTGCCCACCCTGACGGCCTGGCCCCAGGTCACCGGCGCGATCCTGATCCTGCCCCCGGAGCCGGAGGAGGACCTGGAGCGGCTGCGCGACCAGGGGTTCCCGTTCGTCGTGGTGGACCCGCGCACCGCGCCGCCGCGCAACATCGCCGCGGTGTCGGCGGCCAACTTCGCCGGCGCCCGGCGGCTCATGACGCACCTGGTCGAGCTCGGCCACCGCCGCGTCGGTGTGCTCGGCGGCCCGATGGACTGGATGGCGATGAGCGACCGGCTGGCCGGCTACACCGCCCCGCTGGTCGGCGTCGGCGTCTATCCCGCGCCCGAGCTGGTGCGCACGGTGTCCGACCCGACCGTGGAGGCCGGCCGCGCCGCCGCCGCCGAGCTGCTGGACCGGCCGGACCGCCCCACGGCGCTGGTCGCCTTCAACGACAAGATGGCCGTCGGCGCGCTGCAGGCCGCGGCCGAGCGCGGCATCCGGGTGCCGCTCGACCTGTCGGTGGCCGGGTTCGACGACATCGACGTCAGCCGCGCCACCCACCCGGCCCTGACCACGGTACGCCAGCCGCTGGGGGAGATGGGGCGGATGGCGGTGAGCCTGCTCGGCCGGATGGTGACCGGCCACGAGCTGGACGCGCTGCACGTCGAGCTGGCCACGGACCTGGTCGTCCGCGGCTCCACGGGACCGGTGCCGGTCGCTGCTTGACGTGTGTTTCATAAAACACTTCGGCCAAGACTCGAAGAAAGTTCCAGTGATTCATTGACACGCTCGTGTCGCGGCGTGTTGTCTAGCGGTACCCCCACACCCCGCCAGTGGACTCGGACAGGACCGCATACCGGCAACCGGACGCGTCCGGCGCCGCACCCTGCCCGCGATGACACATGACGGTCCACTGTGGAACGAAAGGAGACACGGTGCGGAGATCCGTCATCGTCACGTCGACGGCCATGCTCGCGCTCTTCGCCGCGGGCGCCCCCGCGACGGCGGCGCCACCACCCCGCGGTGCGCCGGTGACCGGCACCTACTCGACCGGCGCCGCGCACGCCTGGCAGTCGCTGCCGACGGTCCGGGTCGGGGAGGGGGCGTCCACCGCGGCCGACGTCACGGTCGTGGTCGACCCGAGCCGGATCAGGCAGCGGTACTCCGGGATCGGCTTCTCGCTCGACGAGACGAGCGTGTCGAACCTGTGGAAGCTGACGCCGCGGCAGCGCGAGGACGCCGTCCGGCTCCTCGTCGACCCCCGCACCGGTGCCGGGCTGGACCGCTTCCGGCTCACCATCGGCAGCCCCGACCTCATCGAGCACCTGCCGTTCTGGTCCGCGGACGACCTGCCGGCCGGCGTCACCGAGGACTTCGGCCTGAAGTACTTCTCCATCAAGCGCGACGTCGACCTGCACATCATCGACACCATCAAGCTGATCCAGAAGTACAACCCCCGGGCCACGTTCTTCGCCTCGGCCTGGAGCGCCCCGGCGTGGATGAAGACGAACAACAAGTTCGTCGGCGAGGTCGCCCTCAAGCCGGGCAGCACCACCGAGCACTACCAGGTCGGCAAGCTGCGCGACGACTGCATCGACGTCTTCGCCCGCTACTACGCGAAGTTCATCGAGGCCTACGCGCGCCACGGCATCCGCATCGACGCGCTGACCCTGCTCAACGAGCCCGGCATGGACGTGGTCTACCCGGCCATGGACATCAGCGTCGAGCAGCAACAGAAGCTCGCCGTCGCGATCAAGCGTTATGTGCCGCGGGACGTGCAGCTGTACGTCCACGACTTCAACTTCTGGGACTGGCGCGACCCGAACAGCACCCAGACCAAGAACTACTACCGCATCCTGAACGACCCGGCGGCGCGGCGGGCCTCGGACGCGATCGCGTTCCACCCCTACTGGGGCGACCCCACGGTGATGCGCGACGCCTACGAGCAGACCGGCAAGCCGGTGCACATGACCGAGACGAGCGACCTGTCGCCGGCCACGATCCTGAGCTACTTCCGGCTCGACGCCTCCTCCTACGTGCTGTGGGCGCAGGCGACCGACCAGGACGGCGGCACCCTGCACTGGACGCCGCTGCGGGACAACAACGTCGACTGGGACCAGGTCGCGGCCACCACGAAGTGGCCCGACCGGCTGGTGAAGGTCGACACCACCGCCCGCACGTACTCGGTGCGCGACGAGCTCTACGCCATGGGGCAGTTCGCGAAGTACCTCGGGCCGCAGCACACCCGGGTCGAGTCCAGCGCCGCGTCCGGCGGGGTGAGCAACGTCGTGTTCCGCGACGGCAAGGACTTCGTCGCGATCGTCGGCAACGCCAACGCCACCGAGCGCACGGTGCGGTTCGTGCTCGCCGGGAAGCAGTTCGTCGAGACCGTCCCGGCCGGGGCGTACGCGACGTTCCGCTGGCACGCCGACCTGCCGCGCCCGCACGGCAACCACGCGCCGGTGCTCGCCGCGGTGCCGGACGTGGTCGCCGACCAGTACGCGACCACGACGTTCCGCCTGCGGGCCACCGACCGCGACCGCGACGCGCTCGCGTTCTACGCCGTCGACCTGCCCGACGGGGTCACCGTCGACGCCGCGACCGGCCAGGTCAGCCTGCACCCGACGACCGCCGGCAGCCTGGATCTGAAGTTCCGGGTGACCGACGGCGCGGCGAGTGACGAGGTCGCCGCGCACGTCACGGTCCGCCCGCACGGCGCGCCGATCGGCGAGAAGGTCGAGGCCGAGGCGTACGTGGCCCAGCACGGCTGGACCGACGGCGGTGCGAACTTCGTCGAGAACAACCCGGCGGCCAGCGGCGGCAAGAACGTGGGCTGGACCGCGCCGGGCAACTGGCTGCAGTACCGCCTCGACGTCGCCCAGCCGGGCACCTACGACCTGGAACTGCGGGTCGCCAACGGCGCCGGCGCCACCGCGGCGAACGCGATCACCTTCCGTGACGCGGGCAACCAGGTCCTCGCCACGGTGTCGGTCCCCGACACCGGCGGCTGGGGCGCCTACCGGTCGGTGCACGCCACGGTGACGCTGCCGGCCGGCGACCAGCTCGTCACGCTGTACTGCGAGACGGGCGGCTTCAACGTGGACTACTTCCGCCTGTCCGCGTGATTCCCCGGTAGCCGTGATGCTCGGTCGCCGGCCGCAGGACAGCGGCCGGCGACCCGATCTTGTACCGTCTCACGTCGCAGAACGACCCAAGGGGAGGAATGGTCGTGAATCTCGACGGTACGGGCGGCGAAGTGCTGCTCTTGTTCTACATCCTCGGCGGGCTGGCCACGATCGGTAGTGGCCTGCTGCCGGGCAGTAAGATCGGCTGGCGGGTGCTGAGCATCGTGGCTGGTCTGGTCATGGCGATCTGGGCCGGCTGGGTGCTGGTGTTCGGCGGCTGGATCATCATCAGCTTCAAGATCCTGATCATGCCGGTGCTGCTGGTGATCCGGGGCGTGCGGGCCGCGCTGAAGCGGAGCAAGGAGTCCACGCAGCCGCAGTTCCAGGCCGCTGCCGGACCTCAGCCGGGCCAGGCCCTGTACGCGCCGCCCGCGCAGGGCGGCTACCCGGCCCAGCCCGGGCCGGAGGGCTACGGGGCCCAGCCGGTTCAGGGTGGTTACCCGGCTCCGCCCGTGCAGGGTGGTTACCCGGCCCAGCCCGTGCAGGGTGGTTACTCTGCGCCACCGGCTCAGGGTGGCTACCCGGCTCCGCCCGTGCAAGGTGGCTATCCGGCTCCGCCGGCTCAATACCCGGCGCCGCAGGCTCCGCCCGCGTTCCAGCAGCCGACGGCGTAAGAGTCAGGCCGCGCGGGACGCGGAGGGCGGCGTCAGCACCGGAGCAAGCCCGGCGGGTGTCGTCGAAGTGGTGGCGGTCCGTGGGTCGATCCCGCGGACCGCCACGGACGGGCCTGCGGGCCCATGACCTCTGGCGCTCGCGCAACCCCTTTTGTGGAGTTGACCTCGACCGGCTTTGTGGGGTTGACCTCGACCGGGGTCGAGGTTCTACCGTCGGAACGGTGAACACCGGCATCGACATCAGCGTGGTGGAACTGTTCAAGGCCGCCTTCCGCGGGTATCCCACCGGGGTGGCCGTCATCTCCGTCATGGGTCCCGACGGCCCGGCCGGGCTGACCGCTTCCAGCGTCGCGTCGGTGTCGCTCGCGCCGCCGGCCCTGTCGTTCTCCGTCATGGACTCGCCGTCGGCCATGGTGATCACCGCCGCCGACCGCCTGGTCGTGAACCTGCTCGGGGCGGCACACGCCGGCCTCGCGCACGACTTCGCGCGCTCGGGCGGCCCGCGCTTCACCGGCGAGCAGGGGTGGGACGGCCTGCCCACCGGAGAGCCCGTGCTGCGCGGCGCGCAGGCCGTGCTGCGCTGTGTGCCGCTGCACCGGCTGCCGGTCGGCGCATCGACCGTGGTCGTGGCCGAGGTGGTCGGTGTCGCGATCGGGCCGGCCGCGGGCCGCCTGATCTACCACGAGCGCCGGTTCATCGCCGGGGGATAAGTGGCCGATGGGGGTCGGCGATCAGCCTGGTGCCGCTCGTCACCCTCGCGTCGGGCCGGTCGGCTGTCAGGCCTGCGCGCAGGTCGCTGCCCGGTTAGGGTGGCGCGGTGTATGTCGCCGACAGTCACGACCTGATCCAGGTCCATGGTGCCCGTGAGAACAACCTGAAGAACGTGAGCGTCGAGATCCCGAAGCGCCGGTTGACCGTGTTCACCGGGGTGTCGGGGTCCGGCAAGAGCTCACTCGTGTTCGGAACGATCGCCGCCGAGTCCCAGCGGCTCATCAACGAGACCTACAGCGCGTTCGTGCAGGGCTTCATGCCCAGCCTGGCCCGTCCCGACGTCGATCTGCTCGAGGGGTTGACCACGGCGATCATCGTCGACCAGGAGCGGATGGGTGCCAACTCCCGGTCCACCGTGGGCACCGCCACCGACGCCAACGCGATGTTGCGGATCGTGTTCAGCCGGTTGGGTGAGCCGAGCGCGGGGCCGGCGTTCCACTACAGCTTCAACGTGCCGGCCGGCGCGTGCCCCCGATGCGAGGGCATGGGCACCGTGACCGACATCGACCTCGACGAGCTGTTCGATCGCGACCGGTCGCTCGCCGAGGGCGCCATCACGATTCCCGGCTACAACGCCGACGGATGGCAGGTCCGCATCTTCGCCGCGTCCGGGTTCATCGACCCGAACAAGCCGATCCGCGACTACGACGAGCGGGAGCTGCACGACTTCCTCTACAAGGAACCGGTCAAGGTCAAGATCGAAAAGATCAACATGACGTACGAGGGGCTCGTCCCCCGCGTGCAGAAGGCGTTCCTCCAGAAGGACAAGGAGGCGCTCCAGCCGCACATCCGGGCCTTTGTCGAGCGCGCCGTCACGTTCGCCTCGTGCCCGGAGTGTGGCGGCACCCGCCTCAACCAGGCCGCGCTCGCCTCGCGCATCAACGGCATCAACATCGCGGATGCCTGCGCGATGCAGATCAGCGACCTCGCCGCATGGGTGCGCGGCATCGACGACCGCTCGATCTCGCCGCTGCTGGCGACGCTGCAGCGGACCCTCGACTCGTTCGTCGAGATCGGACTCGGTTACCTCAGCCTCGACCGGCCGTCCGGAACGCTGTCCGGCGGCGAGGCGCAGCGCACCAAGATGATCCGGCACCTCGGATCGAGCCTGACCGACGTGTCCTACATCTTCGACGAGCCCACCGTGGGGCTGCACCCGCACGACATCCAGCGGATGAACGGCCTGCTACTGCGGCTGCGCGACAAGGGCAACACCGTGCTGGTGGTCGAGCACAAGCCGGAGGCGATCGCGATCGCCGACCACGTGGTCGATCTCGGACCGGGCGCGGGCGGCGCGGGCGGAACGGTGTGTTTCGAGGGCACCGTTGACGGACTGCGTGGGAGCGGCACCCTGACCGGTCGCCACCTCGACTACCGGGCCCGGCTCAAGCCGCACACCCGGAAGCCCGCGGGCGCGCTCGCGATCCGCAACGCGACGCGGCACAACCTTCGCGACGTGAGCGTCGACGTCCCGCTCGGCGTGCTGTGCGTCGTCACCGGCGTCGCCGGGTCGGGCAAGAGCTCGCTCATCCACGGCTCGATCCCGAAGGGCGCCGGCGTCGTCTCGGTGGACCAGGGCGCCATCCGGGGTTCGCGGCGCAGCAACCCCGCCACCTACACGGGCCTGCTCGACCCGATCCGGACGGCCTTCGCGAAGGCCAACGGCGTCAAGCCGGCGCTGTTCAGCGCCAACTCAGCCGGGGCCTGCCCCAACTGCAACGGCAACGGCGTCATCTACACCGACCTGGCGATGATGGCCGGCGTCGCGACGATGTGCGAGGAGTGCGAGGGCAAGCGGTTCCAGGCCACGGTGCTCGAGTACAAGCTCGGCGGCCGGGACATCAGCGAGGTGCTCGGCATGCCGGTCACCGAGGCCAAGGAGTTCTTCGGCGCGGGCGAGGCGAAGAACGCGGCCGCGCACGCCATCCTGGCCCGGCTGGCCGACGTCGGGCTGGGCTACCTGAGCCTCGGCCAGCCGCTCACCACGCTGTCCGGCGGCGAGCGGCAACGGCTGAAGCTGGCCATCCACATGGCCGAGAAGGGCGGCATCTACGTGCTCGACGAGCCGACCACCGGCCTGCACCTGGCCGACGTCGAGCAGCTGCTCGCGCTGCTCGACCGGCTGGTCGACGCCGGCAAGTCGGTGATCGTGATCGAGCACCACCTGGCGGTCATGGCATCCGCCGACTGGATCATCGACATCGGCCCGGGAGCCGGCCACGACGGCGGGACGGTCGTGTTCGAGGGAACGCCCGCGGACCTGGTCGCGACCCGCCAGACCCTCACCGGCCAGCACCTCGCCGAATACGTCGGAGCGGGCGAGGCCGCGAAGTAGCGCCGCGTCGGTGCCCCGGCCGGCCCGTCCTCCTCGCGGGGGAGCGCGCCGGCCGGGTCATGACCGCTGTGGGCCGCCGCCGACCGCGGCACGCCCGGGAGAACAGGGGCGCGCTCGGCCCGTGGCTGACGCTGGAGGACTTCGCCGAGCTTCGACCACGCGTTCCAGCCGCCGAGCGGGCCCCGCCCTGGTCGCGCACCAGCACCCCGCGGCGGGCGAGCAGCCGGCCGAGGCGGGCGGCGTAGGCATCACGGCCGATCGAGGCCACGCGCGGGGATCCCGCCATCAGCAGCCGGGCCGCACGCCGGGCGCCGGATGGCATGGTCGCGGCGATGGCGGCGGCGATCAGCGTCACGGTGCTCATCCGCCGGGTGTACCGCTCGATCGTGCCGTCGGCCGCCGTCGCGACCTCGGTTCCTTCTTCTTCGCCGAGGTCCTCTTCGTCGGGCTCTGCTCGCCCGGGACGGGCTCCCAGCGCAGCTCGGGCGCGCGGCGCTGCCAGGCCGCACGCTCGGCGGAGGTCTCCAGCAGCAGGATCACGCGCAGGATGGCGTTGGCGAGGTGCGCGGTGCGGGACTGGGCCGCGGCCGCCAGCGCCGAGGAGGCCAGGGAGAGGCCGGGTTCGTGGCGCGCGGACGGGCGACGCGATCCAGCGCCCGGCGCAGCCGCGGTACGTGGTCGACGGCGGCGAGGATGGCGGCGAGCTCCCGCGGTGCCGCGGGCAGGCGTAGCGCCCGGCCCGCCGTCGCGCTCACGGCGCCGGCGATGTCGACGGCCAGCTAGACGACGTCGCCCGTCAGGTCGCCGACCGGCTCCGGACCGGCGGGCCGGTCCGCGTGGTCGTCCGGAATCACTCCGGTCATCGGGCAGCGGCGGCGGTCAGGCGGTGTTCGCGGCCGGCGATGGCGTGGCGTCCGCGCCCGGTGGTCGCGCGGCGCACGGTACCGGCGCTCACGCGGCGCTCGCGGCCGGCGCCCCACCGGTGTGCCGGCGCCCGGCGATCCACAGGCCCACGGCGAGGGCGCCGGCGACCGGCCACTCCAGGACGCCCAGCGCCGCGAGGACGCCGACACCGCCGTAGTACAGCAGCCGCGGTGGCGGTGGCAGCGCCGACGCGGCCGCCTTGAGCACCCAGCGCGCCTCCGCGATGAGCGGGCGCGCCGACGACATGGGCAGGTGGACGACCGGCACCCGTATGCGCGCGAGCGGCAGCTCCTCCCAGCGCACCCGGCCGTGGCCGTCGTGCCGCTCCTCCTCCGGGCCGGCCGCGCGGCCGGCCGGGGCCGCGGCTCGCCGCCGGCCGCCGGTCTCGGGCTTGGCGGTGCGGGTCGCGGTCGTGCGCCCGCTGGCTGTAGCCCGGGCGGTTCCTCCGCCACCGGACCGCGAGCCTGCGCCGGGTCCCGGCCTCGTCCTGGTCTCGGCCATCGTGACACCTCCGCACCTGGCAGGCGCCGGCCTCTGCGCCCGGCGCGAATCGGCGGCCTACCCCGCCTCGCTCCGGTCAACCGCGGGCTCCCGATCAGCCGAGGGTGTCCGCCGGGGCGAACGCTCTCCGCCCGTCCGCGCCGGCGCGCGTTTCCGGCCGGACGAGGGCGCCCGGCCGGCTGTGCTCAGCTCGGCGCAGTGGACGCCCTCAACCTGGCGCGGCGCCGCCTCCAGCCGCCGGACGAATGGCCGGTCAGGGGCGAGGACCGGTGCGCGCGGGGTTCTCCTCGATCGAGGGACCGGATTCGCCGCAGCGGTGGAGGGCCGGCGGCATCCGTGCGACCATGCGAGACGGGGGTGACACGAAATGAGCGGAGTTCGGGTACTGGTCGGCACGCGCAAGGGCGCCTTCATCCTGACCGCGGACGGCGCGCGGCAGCACTGGCAGGTCGACGGGCCGCACTTCGGCGGCTGGGAGGTCTACCACGTCAACGGCTCGCCGGCCGATCCCGACCGGCTCTACGCCGCGCAGTCCGGCGGCTGGTTCGGGCAGTTGATCCAGCGCTCCGACGACGGCGGCCGCACCTGGGAGCCGGTCGGCAACGACTTCACCTACGACGGCGACGTCGGCGAGCACCTGTGGTACGACGGCACGCCGCGGCCCTGGGAGTTCAAGCGGATCTGGCACCTGGAGCCGTCCCGCGACGACCCCGACACGGTTTACGCCGGGGCCGAGGACGCCGCGCTGTATCGCTCCACCGACGGCGGCCGCGAGTGGCAGGAGCTGACCGCGCTGCGCACCCACGAGTCCGGGCCGCGCTGGCAGCCCGGCGCCGGCGGCATGTGCCTGCACACGATCATCCTCGACCCGGTGCACCGCGACCGGATCTACGTCGCCATCTCGGCGGCCGGCGCGTTCCGCTCCGACGACGCCGGCGGCACCTGGCGGCCGATCAACCGCGGGCTCGTCTCCGGCCAGATCCCCGACCCCGACGCCGAGGTCGGGCACTGCGTGCACCGCCTGGCGATGCACCCGTCGCGGCCCGATGTGCTGTTCATGCAGAAGCACTGGGACGTCATGCGCTCCGACGACGGCGGCGGGTCCTGGCGCGAGATCAGCGGCGACCTGCCGACCGACTTCGGGTTTCCGATCGCGGTGCACGCGCACGAGCCGGAGACCGTCTACGTCGTGCCGATCAAGAGCGACTCCGAGCACTACGTCCCGGACGGCCGGCTGCGCGTCTTCCGCAGCCGCAGCGGGGGCGACGAGTGGGAGCCGCTGACCGCGGGCCTGCCGCAGGAGAACTGCTACGTCAACGTGCTGCGCGACGCGATGGCCGTCGACACGCTCGACCCGTGCGGGATCTACTTCGGCACCACCGGCGGGCAGGTGTACCGCTCGGCCGACAACGGCGACACCTGGGCGCCGATCGTGCGCGACCTGCCGACCGTGCTCTCGGTCGAGGTACAGGCGCTGCCGTGATCCGCGTCGTGCTCCCCGCGCACCTGAGAAACCTGGCCCGCGTCACCGGCGAGGTCCGCCTGGACCTCGAGGCCGGAGACGGTGAGGTCACCCAGCGGCTGCTCCTCGACGCCCTCGAGGAGCGGTATCCGATGCTGCGCGGCACGATCCGCGACCGCGCCAGCGGGCAGCGGCGGGCGTTCGTGCGCTTCTACGCCTGCGAGGAGGACCTCTCCAACGACTCCCCGGACGCGCCGCTGCCCGCGCCGGTCGCCACCGGCGCGGAGCCGCTGCTGATCGTCGGCGCGATGGCGGGCGGCTGAGCCACCCCGGCCGGCCCCGCCGCGGCGAGGCCCCCGCGGGCTGCCTAGGCCATCTCCGCCAGCGCCGTCTCGACGTTCTCGGTGAGCAGGTCCGGCAGGAAGCCGATGAGCTCCAGCGTGTACCGCACCATGCCGTCGGTCGGCGCGGCGACCCGCACCGGCGCGCCGCGGTCGCTGAACGCGGTCACCATCCGGTCCAGGCACAACAGGCCCGCGCTGTCCAGGAACGTCGTCTCGGTGAGGTCGACGACGACGCCGGTGGCCGCGCGTACGCCGGCGAGGACGTCGCGTTCGACCAGCGGCGCGTTGGCGTGGTCGATCTCGCCGAGGAGCCGCACGACCTCGCAGCCGTTCGCGGTGAACACCCGGACCTGACGCTCCTCGTCCACGTCAACGCCTCCCGACGCCGGTGCGCCGGCGCATCAGGACCGTGGTGCCCGTACCACGGTCGATCACGAGTTCGTCCATGAGGCGCCCGATCAGCGCCAGTCCCCTCCCGCGGCGCAGCGCCACGCGCGGCGGCCGCCACTTCCCGCTGTCGCTGACCCGCACCGCGACGCTGTCGCCGTCGACCTGCGCCAGCACGCCCACCGGCCGGACCTCGTCGAACTCGTAGCCGTGCTCGATGGCGTTGGCCACGGCCTCGGCGGTGGCCAGCACGATGCCGAACCGGTCGTAGTCGCCGACGCCCCGCTCACCCAGCCACGCGTCCAGCGCGGCGCGCAGCCCGGCCAGCGCCGACATCCGAGCCGGGACATCGGCGCGGAACGGCGCGGCGTCGGTGTAGTCCAGCGCGAGCAGGCACATGTCGTCGTGGCCGCCGCCGCTGGGCAACATCGCGTCGCTGAGCCGCCCGGCCAGCGCCGGCAGCGGGGTCTGCCAGTGCTCGGCCGCGAGCGCCGCCAGCCGGTCGAGGGCGTCGCGGAACCGCTCGCCGCGGCGCTCGACGAGCCCGTCGGTGTACAGCACCAGGCGGGACCCGTGCGGCACCCGCACCGACGCCTCGCTGCGCGCCCGGCCGGCCGCGGTGGCGCCGAGCGGTCCGGAGCGCGCCTCCCACAGGTAGCTCGGCACCCCGCCCGGCTCGACCAGCAGCGGCGGCGGGTGGCCGGCGCAGGCGTAGCGGAGCACACCGGTGGCCAGGGACAGCTCGGCGTAGGCGAGTGTGGTCATGCGCCCGGCCGCGAACGAGGCGACGAAGTCGTCCATGTGCCGCAGCAGTTCGGCCGGTCCGTCGTGCGCGGTGGCCAGCGCCCGCACGGCGCTGCGCAGCTGGCCCATCGCGCTGGCCGCGCGCAGGCCCCGGCCCACCACGTCGCCGACGACGATGCCGACGCTCTCCGCCGAGGTCGCGAAGACGTCGTACCAGTCGCCGCCGACCTCCAGCGAGTGCACGGCCGGTCGGTAGGCGGTTACGACGTGGTACCGCGGATCCGCCGGCCACTCGCCGGCGAGCAGGCTGCGCTGGAGGGTGAGCGCGACCTCGCGGTCGCGCTCACCGAGCCGGGCGTTGTCCAGCGACAGCCCCGCCCGGTCGGCGAGGTCGGCGAGGAACTCGGGGCAGGCGTGGTCGGCGATGGCCGTGTCGGCGGCGACGAGCAGCAGCGTGCCGAGCACGGCGTTGCGGGCCCGCAACGGCAGCACCGTGGCGCGGCGGCCGTCGGCGGCCAGCAGCTGTACCGCGGTCACCGCCTCGCTGCCGCGCCCCGCCGTGTGGACGGCGGCCAGCACGTCGTGCGGGATCGTCCAGCCGCCAGGGTGTGGTCCGTCGGCGGGCGCGACGGACCGCCAGCCGGGCTCCCCGGCGAGGTCGAGGTCGATCTGGGCATACGCGGCGATGTCCGGGACGAGCAGCTCGACCAGCCGGCGCGCGCGGCCGGTGAAGCCGACGGTCTCGTCCAGGTCGCGGCTCAGCCGGGCCAGGAAGCCGGCCAGCCGGTCCTGCCGGGTCGTCTCCTCCAGCAGCCGGATCCGGTCCAGGGCCTGCCCCGTCTGCCGGCCTATGGTGCGCATCAGCTCGATCTCGTCGTCGTCGAGCGCGCACCCGGGCGACAGCGCGAAGGCCACCACCCCGAGCACCCGCCGGCCGGCCAGCAGCGGCATGACGACCCGCGGTCCGTCCTCGGCGTCGCCGTCGACCCGGACGATGTCGAGCCGGGCCACGGCGCGCGCCTCCGGCCCGGGGTCGTCGAGCGAGATCAGCGGGTCCTGCGCACCGTCCGCCGGGTGCGCGTCCCGGTGGCCGAGCGGGCGCAGCGCCGCCTCCTGCGGATGCAGCAGCCACACCCGGGTCCGCGTCGCCGCGAACGCCTCGCCGCCGAGCCACGCGATCGGGTCGCGGATCTGCTCGGCGCGCTCGATCGCGGCGCAGCGCACGACCATCTCCTGCAGCAGCCGGATCCGCGTCGCGTTGCGCTCGGCGCGGCGGCGCTCGGCGAGCAGTTCCCGCTCGTAGGCGCGCCGGGCCGCCACGTCGAACACCGTCATGTCGGGCTGCGGCTCCGGCACGGTCAGGCCTCCCACCGTCGCACAACCCTCACGGGCCGTGACGCTACTCGCACCGGGCGCGCATCGTAAAGCCGACATGCCCGGCCGGTTGTCCCGCCCGAGCCGGCGCGGCGGTCGCCGTCTCCCCGGTACCGTCCACAAGGGACCGCGGCGTCCGGGGCCGGCGGCGCGGTGCTCAGCGCGGCCTGAGATGCCCGTCGCACGAGCCGCCGGTCGACTTCACGCCGTCCGGGCACACGACGTTGACCCACGAGGTGCCGGAGAGGTTGGCGCCGTCGAGCCGCGCGCCGCGCAGGTTGGAGTCGGTGAGCGTGGCGTTGGTCAGGTCGGCGCCGCGCACGTCGGCGTCCTTGAGGTCCGCCCGCACGAACGAGACTCCGTGCAGGTTGGCGTCGCGCAGCCGGGCGTGCTCCAGACCGACGTCGGTCAGGGTGCTCTCGCGCAGGTCGGCGCCGCCGAGGTCGGCGCGGACGAGCTTCACACCGGTGAACTCCGCCGAACGAGCCACCGCCAGGGTGAGGTCGGCCGCGGTCAGGTCGACGTCGGTCATGGCGGCGTCGCGCAGCGTCGCCCGGTGCAGGTTGGACCCGCTGAGGTTCGCCGCGCCCACCGGTCCGTCTACCGTGGACCGTTCGAGGTTGGTGCAGCGCATCGGCCGCCCGTCGAGGTCCAGCGCGGTAACTGTCCGCCCGTTGAGATCGGCGGACCCTGCGGCGGCGCAGCGGTGGCCGTGGTCGGCGCCGTCGCCGCGGTGCCACGACAGCACCGCCGCCACGATGGCCAGCGTGACGAGGTAGATCGCGCCGACGGTCCGGGGTGCCGGCATGCCTCCATGATGCTCGTCGCCCCGGCGGCCGCCGGATGATGCGCCGGGGGAGGGTGACCCTCGGGCGCGCCGCCGGCCGGGGGTGTTTCGTGCCGCGGCGGCCGACGGGCACGCGTCGCGGACTCCTGAGCACGATCGCAACGAACGCGTTCGTCATCCACCGGCGATCCGGGGCGCGTGATGGGCCCCACCTTTCCGATATTCCTGACCGGAATAGTGGTTATGATCCCGGCCATGCGTCCCGCGACCCTCCTCCTCGCGACCGGGCTGGCCTCAGTCCTGGTGGCCGCGGCCGGCTGCGCGCCCGCCGACGACAACACCGCGGCGCCGGCCGCGTCCGGTGGCAGCCCGAGCGCCGGTGCCTGCGCGCCGGCCCAGCTCAAGACCGTCGCCGCGGGTAAGCTCACCGTCGGCACCGACGACCCGGTGTATCCGCCGTGGTTCAACGACAACAAGCCCGACAGCGGGCAGGGCTACGAGTCCGCCGTCGCCTACGCCGTGGCGGCCAAGCTCGGCTACGCCAAGGACCAGGTGGTCTGGACCCGCGTCACGTTCAACAACGCCATCGCGCCCGGGCCGAAGACGTTCGACTTCGACATCAACGAGTTCTCCATCACCGACGAGCGCAAGAAGGCCGTCGACTTCTCCTCCCCGTACTACGACGTCACCCAGACCGTCATCGCGCTGAAGAGCTCCAAGATCGCCGGGGCGAAGACCCTCGCCGACCTCAAGGGCGCCAAGCTCGGCGCGCAGGTCGGCACCACGAGCTACCGGTCGATCACCGAGGTCGTGAAGCCGGACGCGCAGCCATCGGTGTACAACAACAACGACGACGCGAAGAAGGCGCTGCAGAACGGGCAGATCGACGGGCTCGTGGTCGACCTGCCGACCGCCTTCTACATCACCGGGGCCGAGATCACCGACGCCGCGATCGTCGGGCAGCTGCCGGCGCTGTCCGGCACGCCGGAGCAGTTCGGCCTGGTCCTCGACAAGGGCTCAGCGCTCACCGGCTGCGTGAGCGGGGCCGTCGACGCACTGCGCTCCGACGGCACGCTGAAGAAGCTGGAGCAGCAGTGGCTTTCGGCGGCGCAGGGCGCCCCGACGCTGTCCTGACCCGTCGCCCGGACCCGATGCCCACCCCCACGGTGCCCAGGAGCGCCGTCCAGCTCGAGCGCGAGGCGTACCGCCGCCGGCAGACGATCCTGTCGGTGGTGGTCGCCGCCGTCTCCACGGCCGTGGTCGGCGGGCTGCTGCTCGCCGCCGTCACTGGCGCGCCCGGCTGGCGGCGGGTCCGGGAGAGCTTCTTCGACCCGCACACCGCGCGCGAGGCGCTGCCGGCGGTGGCTCGCGGCCTGTCGCTCAACCTTCAGCTGCTGCTGTTCTGCGCCGCCGGAGCCCTGCTGCTCGGGCTCGGCCTCGCGATGCTGCGCACGCTGCGGCCGGCGGTGTTCTTCCCGCTGCGCGCGCTCGCGACCGGGTACACGTACACCTTCCGCGGCCTGCCCCTCATCATCACCATCTACCTCTTCGCGTTCGGCGTGCCCGGGCTGCGCCTGTCGGGTACGCCCTCGGTGCTGGTGCTCGGCGGCACCGCGCTGGTGCTGACGTACGGCGCCTACATCGCCGAGGTGTTCCGGGCCGGCATCGAGTCGGTGCACCCGTCGCAGCTGGCGGCGGCGCGCTCGCTCGGGCTCACCTACCGCCAGACCATGCGCCACGTCGTGCTGCCGCAGGCGGTTCGCCGCGTCGCCCCGCCGCTGCTCAACGACCTCGTCGCGATGCAGAAGGACGTCGGCCTCATCTCGCTGGCCGGCCCGGTCGACGCGATCCGCGCCGCGCAGATCGAGACGTCGGTCTCGTACAACTACACGCCGTACATCCTCGCCGGGGTCCTGTTCGTGCTGCTGGCGATCCCCCTCGTCGCCGTGACCGACTGGGTCACGGTCAGGGCGGCCCGCCGCCAGTCCGGAGACAACGCCCTATGACCACCGTCCTGTCCGTCGACGGCGTGCACAAGGTGTTCGGCGCCCGCCCCGTGCTGCGCGGCGTCTCCCTCGACGTGGCCGAGCACGAGGTGGTGGCGCTCATCGGCGCCAGCGGCTCGGGCAAGTCGACGCTGCTGCGCTGCGTCAACCTGCTGGAGCCGGTCGACGACGGCACGATCCGCCTCGACGGCGAGGACATCACCGACCCCCGGGTGAACCCCGACCGGGTCCGCCGCCGCATCGGGATGGTCTTCCAGGCGTTCAACCTGTTCCCGCACATGTCGGTGCTGGACAACGTGACCCTCGCCCCGCGGCGGGTGCACGGCCTGCCGGCCGCCGAGGCCCGCGAGCGGGCAACCGCCCTGCTGACCCGGATCGGCCTCGCCGAGCTCGCCGGCGCCTACCCGGACCGGCTCTCCGGCGGCCAACAGCAGCGGGTCGCCATCGTGCGGGCGCTGGTGAACGCGCCACGGCTGCTGCTGCTCGACGAGGTCACCTCAGCGCTCGACCCGGAGCTCGTCGGCGAGGTGCTGTCACTGATCCGCGACCTCAAGTCCGACGGCGTCACCATGCTGCTGGCGACGCACGAGATGGGCTTCGCGCGGCAGGTCGCCGACCGGGTCTGCTTCCTCGACGGCGGGGTGCTGGTCGAGCAGGGGCCGCCGGAACAGGTCCTCGGTGAGCCGCGGGAGCCGCGGACCCGGCAGTTCCTGAGCCGCATCATCGAGGCCGGAAGGCTCTGAACCGCCGCCACACCATCCTGCAGCCTGCCTCGCGCCCGGCCCCGCCGTCATGACCCGCGGGGTCATCGGCACGGGGACGGGCGCGGGCGCGGGGTATCACCCGCGGGCGTCGAGCGGCGGCAGGTCGAGGTGCTCGCGCAGGGTGGTGCCCTCGTACTGCGTGCGGTACACTCCGCGCTCCTGCAGCTGCGGCACCAGCCGGTCCACGACGTCCTCCACGGTGCCGGGCAGCAGCTGGGGTATCAGGTTGAACCCGTCGACGGCGCGCGTGCGCACGTAGCGGGCCCACTCGTCGGCGATCTGCCCCGGCGTGCCGACGAAGGTGCTGTGTGCCCCGGGCGAGACCTCGATGACCAGGTCCCGGATCGACAGGTTGCGCTCGGCGGCCAGCGCGCGCCACTGCCGGATCCGCTCGAGCTTGCCGGTGCGCAGCTCGATCGTGAGCGTGCCGCGCGACGGGTCCAGCTCCTCGTCGGTCGGGTCGATGTCGGGCAGCGGGCCGTCCGGGTCGTAGCCGGACAGGTCCTTGCCCCAGAACTGCTCCAGGAAGGCGATGGCGCGCGGGCCCGTGGTCTGCTCGCGGCGGATCCACGCGGCCCGCTCCTCGGCCTCGGCCGGGGTGTCGCCGAGCACGACCGACGCCCCGGGCAGGATGCGCACCGCGTCGGGGGAGCGGCCGTAGGCGGCCAGTCGGCGGCGCAGGTCCTCGGCGTAGGCGACGGCCTTGTCGTACTCGGTGTTCGCGGAGAACACGACGTCGGCGTGCCGGGCGGCCAGGTCGCGCCCGCCGGGGGAGTCGCCGGCTTGGAACAGCACCGGGCGGCCCTGCGGGCTCGCCGGCACCGTCGCCGCCGCGCGCAGGTCGACCAGGTCGGTCCGCCGCTCGACGACCTCGCCGGGGGCGGTCGCCCACAGCGCCTTCGCGGCCTCGACGAACTGCTCGGCGCGCTCGTAGCGCCGCTCGTGCGGCAGCCAGCCGCCGTGCCGGAAGTTGGCGCCCGTCCACGCGTTGTCGGTGGTGACGACATTCCACCCGGCGCGGCCGCCGGAGACGAGGTCGAGGCTCGCCAGGCGCCGGGCGAGGTCGGCCGGGAAGTTGTACGTCGTGTTCTGCGTGACCACCAGCCCGATGCGCTCCGTGGCCGCGGCGACGGCGGCGAGCTGGGTGATCGCGTCCGGCCGCCCGGCCACGTCGAGGTCGTGGATCTGGCCGCGGTTCTCCCGCACGCGCAGCCCATCGCCGAGGAAGAACGCGTCGAAGAGGCCGCGCTCGAGGGTCCGCGCCACGTGGACGAACGTGTCGATGTGGGTGTGCGAGGCGAAGTCGGGCCGGGTCCACAGCAGGTTGGGGCCGACGCCGGTGAAGAAGACGCCGAGGTGCAGCCGGGGCTTGGGGTCGCTCACGATGGGCTCCTTCTCAGACGCCGTTGTCAGACGGCGGCGAAGCGGTTGGCGGGGCGGGGCAGGCCGAGCGTGTCGCGCAGGGTGGGGCCGGCGGCGCGCGTCGCGACGGCGGGCAGCACCCGTTCGGCGAGGATCGGCAGCTCCTCGTCCAGCCGCGCGGGGTGCAGCCGCACCCCGTCCACGGCGCCGGACAGCTCGGTGAGCAGCGCGACGAGGCCCTCGGGCGGGCCGGAGTATCGGATCCGGTCGGTGGCCGGCCGGGCGTCCGGCGCACCGGTCAGCGCGGACTCGACCTCGGCGAAGACGAGCGGGGCACCCTCGGCGCGGGCCAGCTCGGCCCGTCGCCGTACCGCGTCCGGCCCGTCGCCGCCGACCAGCGCCACGTCGAGGCGGTCCGTCACGCCGAGGTTGGCGGCGCCCAGGACGACGACCTGACCCTGCGGCGGCCGGGGCGTGATGAGCGGCCCGACGATCGAGAACGTGGGGCCCTCGAAGTCGACGTGGTGCACTCGCCGCCGGTCGAGGAACCGGCCGGTGGCCACGTCGCGGATCACCGCGTCGTCCTCCCAGGAGTCCCACAGCCGGCGGGCGACCTCGATGACGTCGGCGGTCTCCCGGCGCAGCGCCTCGGGCTCCAGCGGCGCCCGGCCGATGGTGGCGAGGGCCTCGGTGGTGTTCGCCGCGCCGATGACCCAGGCCGCGCGGCCGAGGGAGGCGTGGTCGAGGCTGGCCAGCTGGGTGGCGAGGTGGAAGGGCTCGGTCGGGGTGGCGTGCAGTTCGGGCGCGAGCCCGATCCGTTCGGTACGCCGGGCCAGGAACGCCGCCCGGACGCCGGCCTCGATGCGCACCCGCCCCTCGGGCAGCGGCGCGTCGGCGAGCGTGACGAGCGCGAAGCCGGCCTGTTCGGCGGCCCGCGCGGTGCGGGAAAGGGCCTCGATGTCGGCGGGGTCCGGCGCCCCGTCGAGCTCGAGCGCGACGTGCAGGGTCATGCCGAAACCTCCGCTTCGCTCCGGCGGCGGCATGACTGGGAGCTGAGCCGATGATGACCGGCCCCTCCGCTTCGCTTCGGACCGTTCATGACCGTGCTACCTCCAATGGGTGCGGTTCCCGGGCACCGTGCCGGCCCGGGCGGGCGCCGTCGGCGACGGCGAACAGCAGCGCCAGCACCACCAGCGCCAGGCAGAGCAGGACGCCGTGCAGCAACGCGCCGCGATACCCGGCGCCCCCGGCCACGGCTCCGCCGAGGAAGATCCCGGTCACCGCGGCGATGCTCACGCTCGCCGAGAGCCGCTGCGACAGCTGCAGGATCGCGGCGCTGAGCCCGTTCGCGCCCGCCGGGGCGTGGGCGAGGGTCAGCGCCTGGTTCGGCGCGTTGACCAGGCCACCGGTCACGCCGATGAGGAGCTGCCCGACGGCGAGCGCGGCGATGAGCCCGCGGTCGCCGAGTAGCGCGATCGCGGCGGCGTCGGCCGCGACGCAGGCCGCGGCGACGGCGAGGGCGACGCTGATGCCCCGCCGGCCGTAGCGGGCGACCATGCTCGCGCTGGCCATGGAGGCGGCGGCGAAGCCCACGGCGCCGGGCAGCGCCATCGCGGCCGCGGCCGGCGCGGAGAAGCCGAGGCCGTCCTGCAGGAATATCGACAGCACCAGGTTGAGCGCCAGCGTGGCGCCGAAATGGAACATGGCCACGAGGGTGCCCAGCACGTATCCGCGGTTGCGGGTCAGCGCCGGCAGCAGTAGCGCGGTGCGGCCGGTCGCGTTGTAGCGCCGCTCCCAGGCCACGAACCCGGCGGCGGCGAGGGCGGCGAGCCCCGCCCAGCGCCAGCCGCCCGAGGTGCCCACCAGCGGCAGGATCAGGCCCAGCGTGGCGGCGCCGAGCAGGAGCAGTCCCGGAAGGTCGAGGTCGGTGCGGTGCCCACGCGGCCGGCCGGCGGGTAGCAGGCGCAGCGCGAGCGGGACGGTGAGCAGCACGAACGGCAGGTTGGCCAGCAGCACGAGCCGCCAGCCGGGGTCGGGGCCGGCCAGTTGCAGGATCAGCCCGCCGAGCGGGGGGCCGACCGAGCCGGACAGGCCGCCGACCACGGCGTACGCGCCGAGCGCACGCACCCGGTCCCGGCCCTGGAAGACGTCCTGGAACAGCCCGATGATCTGCGGGTTGACGGTCCCGGCGCCGAGGCCCTGGGTCAGCCGCGCCGCCGCCACCAGCCAGTCGCGGTCGGCGCACGCGGCGACGATCCCGCCGACGCCGAAGAGCGCCATGCCGCCGGCGAAGAGCGCGCGCCGGCCGTACATGTCGCCGAGCCGCCCGGCCGGCACGAGGGCGAGGCCGAACGTGAGCGAGTAGCCCGCCATGATCCACTGCAGCGCGGCGTCGCTCGCGTGCAGCGAGGCGCGCATGGCCGGCACGTTGACGTTGAGGATGGACTGGTCGAGCAGGGTGGTCCAGCCGGCGCCGAGGCAGACGACCAGAATCAGCCGGTGCGAGCGGTCCACTCAGCGCGCCGCGCGCACGGCGATGCGGCGCAGTTGTAATTCCGTCGCGAGCTCGGCCCACATCGGGGCGTCGTGCGCGCCGGTCCGGCAGAACGGCTCCGCGTCCGCCTCCGCCGGGCCGTCCGCGGGTGCGGCGCCGAAGCCGATCAGACGGTGTGCCAGGCCGACCGCGCGGTTGACGACCCGCGTGACTGCCTGCTGCAGCAGGAATCGCCGGTTGCTCATAGCTCGAAGGCTATCAGTTTTCATACTTCGCCCATAGGATTAATTCCGTGATCGCCGTTGTCCTGCGTCACACCGCGGCGGTCGGCGACGGCGGCTTGGACTGGCTCGGACCGGCCTGACCCGGCCCTGAGCTGCGATAGGGTTCCCCGCGTCGGCGGGAGGATCTTCGGTGGTGCTGGGCGCGCTGGGGCAGGCGATCGGCCTCTTCGTGGTCACCAACGTCGACGATCTTCTCATCCTGGCGCTGTACTTCGCCCGCGGCGACGGCCGCCCCGGGGCCACCCGGCGGGTTGTCCTCGGGCAGTACCTCGGCTTCGCCGCGATCCTCGCGGTGTCCGCCGCCGGCGCGTTCGGCGCGACGTTCCTGCCCGAGCGGGCCCTGCCCTACCTGGGGCTGATCCCGCTCCTGCTCGGGCTGCGGGCGGCCTGGCGGGCGTGGCGGTCCCGCGGCGACGACGGCGACCCGAGGGCGGGCCGGGGCGGGCCCGCCGCGGCCGAGGTCGCCGCGGTCACCCTCGCCAACGGCGGGGACAACATCGGCGTGTACGTGCCCGTGCTCGCCACCGCCGGGGGCGTGCGGATCGCGGTGTACGCCGTCGTCTTCCTGGCGCTGGTGGCGGTCTGGTGCGCGGCCGGCCGGCACCTCGCCACCCGTCCGGCGGTCGCGCGGATGCTCGGCCGCTGGGGCAACGTCGCGCTGCCCGTCGTGCTGATCGGCATCGGCGTGCTGATCCTCGCCGGCGTCGAATAGGCCGCGGCGGGCTTCGTTCACGAACGGCCGGTGTGGCGCGTGTGGCCGAATGCATTCCGGGTCCCCGTGCACTACGGTGTTGGACGGCTTTGGCCCCGGCGTCGAATTGACCTTGCACGGTCGCCGGGAATCGCCCGCCGAGCACCTGATGGGTCATCGATGCGCCATCGAGGAGCGACTATGTCAAGCGCGAGAGCGGACGTCCGGGACAACCGGGTGTGGCTCGGATATCTGCTCGCCGGCACCATCGCGATGCTCGGGTACTTCCTGCTGCCCGAGCGCGACGCCTGGCGCTACGCCCGGGTCGCGGTG
This sequence comes from Dactylosporangium sp. NPDC000555, assembly GCF_040300025.1. Lineage (NCBI taxonomy): Bacteria > Bacillati > Actinomycetota > Actinomycetes > Micromonosporales > Micromonosporaceae > Dactylosporangium > Dactylosporangium sp. NPDC000555. The sequence continues at coordinate 56,225 of NZ_JBEPDB010000040.1, forward strand.
TACCTCGCGATCAGCCTGTCGGGCGCCGCGGCCGTCTGGTGGGGCATCGCCCGCAACCGCCCCGCGGTGTGCCTGCCCTGGCTGCTGCTGGGCCTGAGTCAGCTGGTCTACGCGAGCGCCGACGCGGTCTTCTACGTCTCGCACTACGTCCTGCACTCCGAGCGGTTCCCGTCCTTCGCCGACCTGCTGTACCTGGGCCACTACCCGCCGCTACTGGCCGCGCTGCTGCTGCTGATCCGTCGCCGCGAGCCGCGCAGCGTGGTCGGGCAGATCGACGGGCTCGTCGCCGCCGTCGCGGCCGCGCTGCTGTCCTGGATGTTCCTCATCGGCCCCACGGCGGCACGCGGCGGGAGCACCCTCGCCCACTACGCGGAGCTCGCCTACCCGGTCCTGGACCTGGCACTGGTGGCGCTCACCGCGCGGCTGGTGATCGGGGTCGCCGTCCGGTCCGCCTCGTTCGGGCTGCTGCTGGCCAACCTGCTCGGCATCGCCGCCGCCGACACCGTCTACAGCTACCAGCAGTTGCACGGCGTCTACGAGGCCGGCAACTTCCTCGACGCGATGTGGCTCACCGCCAACCTCGCCCTCGGCGCCGCCACGCTGCACCGCGGCATGATCGGGCTCACCGACCCGGCGCCGTGCGGGCGCGACGAGTCGAGGCCGGTCCGTTTCCTACTGCTGGCCTGCGCCGCCCTGCTCGCCCCCGCCGCCCTGCTGGTGCAGTCCGCGCGCGGCATCAACGCGGATGTGCCGGCCGCCGCCGTCGCCTGCGCGGTGCTGTTCCTGCTCACCCTCGGCCGGATGGCGGGCGTGGCGATCGAGCAGCGCCGCCTGGCGGTCACGGACCCGCTCACCGGCCTGTTCACCCGCCGCTTCATCGAGGGCCGGCTGTCCGCCGAGGTGGCGCGGGCCGGCCGGCGCCGCGGCCCGGTGGCGCTGTTCATCGCTGACGTCGACCACTTCAAGTCGGTCAACGACCGTTACGGCCACCCGGCCGGCGACCGCGCGCTCGTCGAGATCGCCCGGCGGCTGCGGCGGGCCGTGCGCCCCGGCGACGTGCTGGCGCGCTACGGCGGCGAGGAGTTCGCGGTGCTCATGCCCGGCCTGCGCCCCGAGGAACTGGAGGCGGTCTCGCAGCGGCTGCGGCGCAGTGTCGGCGACGAGCCGGTCCCGCTCGACCACGACACCCGCGTCACGATCACCGTCTCCATCGGTACGGCCGGCTTTCCGGCCCACAGCGCCTCGCAGCGCGAGCTGGTGGCGGTCGCCGACCGCGCCCTCTACACCGCGAAGATCCTCGGCCGCGACCGGGTGGTCGTCGGCGGTGCGCGCGTCGAGCCCCGTGCGGAGCCGGGCCCGGAAGACGGGGTTCAGGCGGTGGTATCCGAAGAATCGGACACGGCGCCGGCCGTCGCCCCGGTCCTGCACCTGGACTATCTCCAGCGCGTCGCCGATGAGGTCGACGCCTGGCTGTCCGGCCTCGAGCACAGCGCCGCGATCGCCCGCTGGACCACCGCGATGGCCGTGTTCATGGACTGCTCGGAGGCGGTCACCATGCGCGCCGGGCTGGCCGGCCGGTTCCACGACGTCGGCAAGGTGGTGATCCCGCGGGAGATCCTGGTCAAGGCCGAGCCGCTCACCGACGAGGATTGGGCACTGCTGCGCCGGCACCCGCAGTTCGGCGCCCGCATGTGCCGGATCGTGCCCGAGCTGGGCGCGGTCGCCGAGGTCATCCGCCAGCACCACGAGCGCTTCGACGGCAGCGGCTACCCGGACGGCCTGCGCGGGCTCGGCATCCGGCCGGAGGCGCGGCTGATCGCCGTGTGCGACTCGTGGGCCGCGATGCGCTGCGACCGCCCCTACCAGGCAGCCCTCGGCGAGGAGCAGGCCCGCGAGGAACTGCTGCGTGGCCGGGGCGGCCAGTTCGCCCCCGACGCCGTCGACGCCTTTCTGGCGCTGCACGAGCAGGGCGCGGTCGGCGAACTGCGGCCGCTTGGCCCGATAGAGCGCCCGGCAGGGGGCTCCGCTCAGAGCGTCGCGTCGGCCAGCGTGTTCCAGAACATCAGCTCGTAGTCCTGCAGCAGGCGGCCGTACTCGAGCCCCGCCGACAGGGCATTCCCGGCGTCCAGCGCCTGCTGGATCGCCAGCACCGCCTGCTCCTCCAGCTCGGGCGCCGGGGTGGCGAAGAAGTCGACGAACCCGCAGGCGGCGTCGCCGAAGCCGTACTCGCGCCGCAGCGCCCGCGCGAGGGTCGCGCAGTTTTCCTCTTCCGAACTCAATCCGCAAACCTCAATTCGATCGGCTCGACGGCGGCGGGGTGACCGTCGGGGTGGGGCGAGTTGGCGGTGTCGCATCGGTCGCAGCCCGGTTACCGGCGCTCCCTGGGGGAACGTGCTGGTCGAGGAGGTACGTGATCATGTGTGGCATCGTCGGCTGGGTCGACTTCGACCGCGACCTGCGTCTCGAGCGCGCCGCCGTGCGGGCGATGGCCGGCACGATGGCCCTGCGCGGGCCGGACGCCGAGGGCCTGTGGGTGCGCGAGCACGTCGCGTTCGGCCACCGCCGGCTGGCCGTCATCGACCTCGTCACCGGCGGGCAGCCGATGACCGTCGAGCACGACGGCGCGGAGCTTGCCGCCATCACCTACAGCGGCGAGCTGTACAACTACCGCGAGCTGCGACAGGAGCTGCGTACGCTCGGGCACCACTTCCGCACCGAGAGTGACACGGAGGTCGTCCTGCGCGCGTACGTCCAGTGGGGCGAAAACTTCGTGGACCGGCTCAACGGGATGTACGCCTTCGGCATCTGGGACGTGCGCCGCGACCGGCTGGTGCTGGTGCGCGACCGGATGGGGGTGAAGCCGCTGTACTACCACACCGGCGACGGCGGTCGGGTGCTGTTCGCTTCCGAGCCCAAGGCCATCTTCGCCCACCCGGGCGCGGAGGCGGCCGTCGACGCCGACGGGCTGCGGGAGCTGCTCGCCTTCGTCAAGACGCCCGGCCACGGCGTGTACCGCAACCTCTACGAGGTCGTGCCCGGCGAGCTCGTGCGCGTGGACCGCGACGGGGTGCACCGCCGGCTCTACTGGCGGCCCGGCTACGCCGAGCACCGCGACGACCTCGCCACCACCGTGCGCACCGTGCGCGAGTTGCTCGACGACATCGTGGCCCGGCAGACCGTCGCCGACGTGCCGCTGTGCGCGCTGCTGTCCGGCGGCCTGGACTCCTCGACGGTCACCGCACTGGCCCACGCGGCCCTGACCGGGAGGGGCGAGGGGCCGCTGCGCTCGTTCGCCGTCGACTTCGCCGGGCAGACCGAGCACTTCCGCCCGGACGCGATGCGGGCCACCCCGGACACGCCGTACGTCCACGACGTGGTCAAGCAGGTCTCGACCGACCACGAGGACATCGTGCTGGACGCGGCGACGCTGATGGACCCGCTCGGCCGCGCCGCCGTGGTCGACGCCGCGGACCTGCCCACCGTGGGCGGCGACATCTACACGTCGCTGTACCTGCTCTTCCGGGCCGTGCGCGAGCACTCGACGGTGGCGCTGTCCGGCGAGGCGGCCGACGAGGTCTTCGGCGGCTACCCCTGGTTCCACCAGCCGGAGATCGTGCGGGCCGAGACCTTCCCCTGGCTGATGATCGGCGACGTCAAGGGCGGTGCGCTGGACAAGGACCTCGTGGCGTCGCTCGACGTGGAGGGCTACCAGGCCGGCGCCTACCGCGACGCGATCGCGGAGGTCGACCACGGCGAGGACACCGACCCGCACAACCGGCGCATGCGCGAGATCTGCTACCTGCACCTGACCCGCTTCGTGCGGATCCTGCTGGATCGCAAGGACCGGATGAGCATGGCCCACGGGCTCGAGGTGCGGGTGCCGTTCTGCGACCACCGGCTCGTCGAGTACGTCTACAACGCCCCGTGGGCGATGAAGACGTTCGACGGGCGAGAGAAGAGCCTGCTGCGGGCGGCCGCCGCCGACGCCGTGCCGGCCTCCGTCGCCGCGCGCACCAAGAGCCCGTACCCGTCCACCCAGGACCCGCGCTACGAGCGGGCGCTGCGCGAGGCCCTCGTGCGGGTGGTCGAGGACGACTCGCCCGTCGTGGCGCTGCTGGACCGGCAGCGGGTCGCCGAGCTGGCCGCCGCCCCGTACGAGTACGACGGCTTCGCCACCGGCCGCCGCGCGATCGAGCAGGCGCTGAACCTCGACCTGTGGCTGCGCCGCAGCCCCGTCCGCCTGCTGCTGTAGCGGCCTCGGCCGACTTGGCGTGCGCAAATCCTTGCGTCGTGCTTTGCAAAGAACAATATTTTGTAGGGTGATCAACCAGAAGGCCGCCGGCGCGGCGCTGAGCCACCCCGTCCGGGTCGCCCTCATGGAGCTGCTGCGTGTTCGGGGCACCGTGACGTCGACGGAGGCCGCGCGCGAGCTCGGCGGCTCGTCCGGCCTGCACTCCTTCCACCTGCGGCAGCTGGCGCGGTACGGCCTCGTGGAGGAGGCCCCCGGCAGTGGCCGCTCGAAGCCGTGGCGGCTGGTGGGCGCGGCGGAGCCGGCCGACGCGGCGACATCGGAGGGCCCGGCGCCGGACGCCGGCACGACCCCGGACCTCGGCACCCTGGCCCGGGGGCTGGAGGACGAGAGCTACCAGCGCTGGCTCGCGATGCGGGACGAGGCACCGGTGCGGTGGCGGCGCGACGACGCGTTCAGCCAGGTCGTGTACCTCACGCCGCGCGAGATGACCGAGCTGGCCAACGCCGTGCGCGCGCTGATCGCCGGGTACCGCCACCGCGAGGAGCGGCGCGGTAGCAGCCCGGCCGGGGCCGGGCCGGTCGCGGTCGTCGCCCGCTTCTTCCCCCTGCTGGGCCCGGACGCCGGCGGCTTCGACTGAGGCCGCTGGCGGCGGTCTGTGCGCGACTCGTCACTGACCGACGTAGGCGATCGCCTCCACCTCGACCCGGATGTCGCCGCGCCCGAACGCGAGGACGACCGTCGTGCGGGCCGGCGGGGCGGCGCCGAAGCGGCGCGCGTACACCTCGTTGAACTGCGCGAACAGCGTCGCGTTGGACAGGAACGCGCCGATTTTCACGATCTGGTCGACGCGGGCGCCGGCCGCGGCCAGCACCGCCTCGACGTTGTCGAGGACCAGGTTCACCTCGGCCTCGAAGTCGCCCAGGAGCACGCCGCCGTCCGCGGTCGTGGCGACTTGACCGGAGACGAAGACGAAGTCGCCAGCCTTCGTGGCGTGTGACAGCGGCACGGCGACGGGCGGGAAGGAGGCGGGATGGAATCGCTCGATCATGTGGACATGGAAGCACAGCCGCCGCCGCCGATGTCATGGTGGGACAGCGCATACCCGGGCAACCTGAGCAAACCCGGGCAACCCCCTGCGTCGATTGCTTTGATCATCTAACTGTTCATGTTCGCGACGCCTGCTGCTGGCCGGGCGCCGCCTGCACGTTTTCCGAACGCCCGGCAGACTTCCGGTCGCACAACCGTTCCCGCACAACCGGAGTGTCGTCCTTGGCTCAGCACGGACGCCGGCGGCGGCGTCTTCCGGCGGTCGCCCTGGTCCTCGTGGCCGGTGTCGCGACCGTGCTCGCCGCGCTCGCCCCGGCCAACCCGTTCGGCGATCCACAGACCGTGGCGATCGCGCCGGACCCCGGCCGCCCCTCGGGGGCCGGCGCATGACGGCCGCGGACCGCCTGCAGGAGCTCCTGCACTCGCCGGGCGTGCCGGCGCTGGCGTTCGCGCTCGCGTTCGTCGCCGGCGCGGGCCACGCGCTGGCGCCGGGGCACGGCAAGAGCCTCGCCGCGGCGTACCTCGTCGGCTCCCGGGGCCGGATCCGCGACGCCGCCTGGCTCGGCGGCTCGGTCGCCGTGATGCACACGCTGTCGGTCCTGGTGATCGGCGTGGCGTGGACGTTCCTGTCGCTGTCGGACTTCGTGCGGATGGAGCGCCTCACCACCTGGCTCCAGCTGGCCGCCGGGGTGCTCGTCCTGGGCACCGGCCTGTGGCTGATCCGCCGCCGCCGACACGGTCACGACCACCACCACGACCACGACCACGACCACCACCACAGCCACGACCACGCCCATGGCCACGAACATGACCACAGCCATGACCACCACGACGCCAAGCGCCCCGGGCTGCTGCTGCTGGGCGTCTCCGGCGGGCTCACCCCGTCTCCGGCGGCCTTCCTCGTGCTGGCGACCGGGCTGTTCATCGGTCGCGCCGGCTTCGCCCTGCTGCTCGTGCTGACGTTCGGTGCCGGCATGGCGGTCGTGCTCTTCGGCGTCGGCGTCCTCGCGGTCGCCGGCAGCTCGATCGTCGTTCGGGGCGCCCGTTCCCGCTCCGCACTGCGCCTCGCCACTCGCGTCGCGCCCCTGCTCGCCGCCGCCGGCATCACCCTGCTCGGCGCCGGCATCGTCGCGGTTTCCGCGATCCACCTCGTCACCGTCAGCTAAGGAGACACCGCGTTATGAGGCACCGACTACGGCGGGCGCTAGCCTCCGCGCTCGCCGTCGCGCTGGTCGGCGGGACCAGCGCCGCGATCGGCCCGAACACGGCGGGCGCGCAGGACGCCCCGCCCGGCTCCACCGGCGCGCCGGTCATCAATCTCAGCAACGGCCAGACGCTGGAGGGCACGGTCCGGGTCGACGCCGAGGCGGCGGTCGAGAACGACTCGGTCGTCTCGCTCACCGTCGACGGCGCCCCGCTGAACGCCAAGCCGACCGCGGGCACCGCTCGGTTCGCCTTCGACATGGGCGGCAACGGTACCGAGGCCCGCTACCACAACTACATCACGGTCAACGACCACACGGCCGAGGCCGACCGTGTCCACTTCCCCGACATCCCCGGTGGCCGCGCCGCCTCGCTGGAGCTCCGCGGCGAGTGGCTGCACCCCGGCGTCAACACGGTCACCGTGCGCGCCGGCTGGAACTGGGTCGACACCACCAACGCGGCCGCCGCCGGCGTGGAACAGCTGCCGTTCGGCGAGGGCCTGCGCTGCCCCAACTACGACGACTTCGCGCTCAGCAGCATCAGCCTGAGCCTGCTCGGCGTCGTCATCGACGGCGAGCAGAACAACTTCAGCTACACCTTCGGCGACGGCACCTGCGGCAGCTCGCCGCGCCTGCTGCAGCAGGACCTGACGTTCGTCCTCTCCGGCACGCCTGGCAGCACCGCCGGCCTCGGCATCGACCTGGACACCACGACGCTGGCCAACGGCACGCACACGGTCGCCGCGACCACGAAGTCGGGCGCCACGACCCGGGTCACCGTCGGCGTCAACAACGCCCCCGCCGGCGCGCCGAAGATCACCCCGGCCGACGGCGCCCTCATCCGCGGCAGCCGGCCGGTCATCGCCGCCCTGCCGGCCGGTGGTGCCGGCACCGTCGAGTCCCTCGCGATCGACGACCGGCCGGCCGAGAACGCCGAGACGCTCGCCCCGGGCACCGCGACGCTGGGCCTCACGGTCGAGGCGGGCAACTCGGTCGAGGCGAAGTACCACAACTACCTGCTCGTCAACGGCAACCGCGTGGGCCTCGGCGGCGACTACGGCGTCGCCGGCCAGGAGACCGTGGCGATCAAGTTCCCCAACCGGTTCCTGCACCTCGGCGACAACGTCATCCAGGTCAAGACCGGCGACTACAACGGCACGCTCAACGGCGCGACCTGCGCGAACCATGACGACTTCCGGCTGACCCGCGACGCGACGCTGCTCGCGATCGGCACGGCCGGCGCGGTGACCGCGGGCACGACGTACATCCTCACCACCACCGGCACCACCGTGACCAAGGCGGCGACCACCGCCGCCTCCCTCGCCCTGGGCGACGGCACCTGCGGCCCCAACAAGGAGGCCGAGTTCCACTTCGACATCGCCGGGGCGCCCACCACGCGGACGATCGAGACCCTCGGCGCCGCCGGCGACGCGCACCTGCGGGTGTTCGTCGGTGGCAACGGCTCCGACGCCGGCTTCGACAACAAGGTGCTGATCAACGGCATCCCGCTGGACCTCGGCATCTGGGAGAAGGAGACCGCCGACCTCGCTTTCCCGAACGAGTGGCTCGTGCCGGGCGTCAACACCGTCGAGTTCGTCGCCGGCAGCGACCACGGCAGCGCCAAACCCGGTGGCTGCGACAACTACGACGACTTCACGCTGCGCGACTTCCAGCTCGCCCCGGTGGGCGGGAAGGCGACCCAGCTGAACAGGGACATCGCCCGGACCACGGTGACGATCGGCTCGGCGAGCTACCCCGCCGGCCAGCCGGTGACCGTCTACATCGGCGACGGCACCTGCGGCAGCAGCTTCAACGCCACGCTGGACAAGACGATCCTGTTCGACGTCACCGCCGAAGGCGGCGCCCCCGCGGCTGGGCTCGGCCGGCGGGCCGACGTCGACACCACCGCGCTCGGCGACGGGGCGCACACCATCAAGGCCGTCGTGGGCGACAAGGCCTCGACCCGGCGGTTCACCGTCGACAACACCGCGCCCGAGATCGAGAGCAGCGTCCCGGCGCAGGGGCAGAACCTGACCTCCACGGTGGCGCTCGTCGTCAAGATCAAGGACGCGTCGGGCGTGGCGGGCACGCCGGCGATCACCCTCGACGGCAAGGCCGTGGCCCAGGGCGACCCGATCGGCCGCGGCCTGCCGGCCGGCGCGCACACCATCGCCGTGACCGCGACCGACATCCTCGGCAACACGGCCACCCGGCAGGTCCACTTCACCAGCGCCAACATCCCGGACGTGCCGGCCGACCTCGCCGCGGCCCTCACCGGCACCAACGTGCCGTCGGCCAACCTGTCGGCGAAGGTGCCCGGCTCCGCCGGGGTGCCACTCACGGCCACGTTCACCAAGGCCGACGTCGTGCTGCCCACCGGCGGGTACCAGGGCACGGCGAGCGCGGTGCCGACCACGCTCGACGTGGCGCACGACGGCAGCGTCGACGTCGGGTCGCTGCGTCCGTTGGACGGGCGCAGCGTGGACACGCCGTCCGGGCGCGACGTGGTGTTCCAGCGGTACGACGTGCACGTTGGCACCGCCGCGTCGCCGACCCTGCGCTGGGAGGGCACCATCGACCCCGAGCGGGTCGTGGCGCTGCGCGTGTGGGACCCGGCCGCGAAGCAGTGGGTCGTGCTGACCAGCTCCCGCGGCCAGGCCGAGCACAGCACCGTGCTGGCCGCGCAGCTCGGCGACGGCTACCGCGACGGCGGCACCGTGCACGTGCTGGTCACCGGCGAGGACCCGTTCGCCGACGACCTGTCGCCGCGCGACGCCACGGCGCAGCGGGACAAGGACCGCTTCGAGGACCCGAGCACGTACGACTTCGCGCTCGCGCACTTCACCGACACGCAGTACCTCACCGAGGGCGCGGCCGGCGGCACGTACGACAACTGGAACGGCAAGCAGGAGCCCTCCGACATCGAGACCATCGAGGAGCAGGCGATCTGGGCGGCGGCCTACAAGGACACCACCCAGTGGATCGCCGACAACGCGGCGGGCCGCAAGATCGCCTACACGGCGCACACCGGCGACATCATCGAGAACGACTACTACGACCCGCTGGCGAAGAACCCGGACGGCTCGCTGCAGCGCCCGGGCCTCAACGAGCAGGTCGACAAGGAGCTCGCGCTCGCCTCGGGCTACCAGAAGATCCTCGACGACAGCGGCGTGGTCAACCAGGTCATCGCCGGCAACCACGACAACCAGCTGGGCGCCGAGACCGGGCCGAACTCCCGCTTCGCCCGGACCTTCAGCGCCGACCGGTACTACCAGGTGGCGAAGGGGTGGCCGGCCGGCACCGAATATCACGCCTGGGACGAGCAGGTCAACGCCGACGGCACGGTGAAGCCCGGCAAGGACAACCAGAACAACTACGTGCTGTTCTCCGCCGGCGGCCTGGACTTCGTCGCGGTCGGCCTGTCCTACGGCGTCACGCCGCAGGAGGCCAAGTGGGCCGACTCGGTCTTCAAGCGGTACAAGGACCGCAACGGCATCCTGCTCTCGCACGACTACCTCAAGCCGTCGACGAACCCCGACGGCCGCGGGGCGGACTTCTCCGCGCCGGACGGCTCGCCGCTGTACAAGCAGGTCGTCGAGACCAACCCGAACGTCTTCCTGGTCCTCGCCGGCCACGAGCACGGCGTCGGCACCAACCTGAAGTCGAAGGTCGGCGTGACCGTGACCCACGACGTCGTCGAGCTGCTGGCGGACTACCAGTTCTACACGGTGTCGGCCGGCGAGCTGTGGCCGAAGCTGGTCGACGCGAACGGCAACATCGACCTCAACGGCGACGGTACGCCCGACCACAAGGCGACCGACCGGCTCCAGTTCGGCGCGAGCTTCCTGCGCCTGATGCAGTTCGACGTCAAGCGCGCCGTGATGCACATCGACACGTACTCGCCGTTCCTGAACAACTTCGGGGCGACCGAGTACGACATCCGCCAGGACGGCAGCCAGACCAAGCCGCGGTACAACGGCGCCGAGGACAACCTGACGCTGCCGGTCGACCTGACCAGCCGCAAGACGTCCTTCGCCACCGACTCGCTGGCCGTCTTCGTGCCGTCGGGCACCATCGGCACCGACCAGGTGCAGGCGAACGGCACGCCCAAGGTGACCTGGAACGGGCTCGCCCCCGCCACGTCGTACGCCTGGATCGTCACGGCGAAGAGCGCCGACGGCGGCGTGGCGGTGGCCCAGCCGGCCGTGTTCCGCACCGCCAAGGGCGCCCCGGCGCTCACGGCGAGCGCCGCGACCGTCGACTGGGGCACGGCGGCGACCGTCACGGTCAAGGTGGACGCGGACGGCGCGTCGGTCACCGGCACCGTGGAGCTGCGCGAGGGTGACAAGACGCGCGGCTCGGTCGCCCTGGAGGGCAACACGGCCACGTTCAAGCTGCCGCCGGGACTGGCGGGCGGCAGCCACACGCTGACCGCCTCGTACACCGGCAGCGACGCGTTCGACCCGGCCCGGGCCACCGTCACCGTGACCGTGAACCTGCCGCCGGCGTGGAGCCCGTCGAAGCAGTACAAGGCCAACGAGAAGGTCGGCCACGACGGCCGGCCCTACGTCGCGGCGTGGACGACCCAGAACCTGAAGCCGGGCGACCCCAACGGTCCGTGGCAGGAGCTCGCCATGACCGAGGACGGCGCCACGCTGTGGACGGCGTCGCGGATCTTCAACAGCGGCGACGTCGCAGTCTACAAGGACAAGAGGTTCAAGGCCCGCTGGTGGACCCGCAACCAGGCCCCCGGGGACCCGAACGGCGCCTGGGAGGAGATCGCGCCGCCGTCACCCGGCGGCGGCCCGGCGGCCTGGACGCCGACGACGGTGTACAACGCCGGAGACCGGGTGAAGTACCAGAACCACGTGTACGAGGCCAAGTGGTACAGCCGCAACCAGGTGCCCGGTGACCCCGGCGGCCCCTGGAAGCCGATCAGCTGACGAGATGCCACAAGCCGGCCGGGACCCGAACGGGTTCCGGCCGGCTTTCGCGTTGTCGCGGGTGTGCGTTCAGCGGCGCACGGCCAGCTCGCCGAGCTCGGACCAGTCGTCCTGCGGGACGGTGGCGTTGACGATGCGCGGGGTCTCGGCGAGGTACTGCGGCAGCGTCCGCTGCGCCTCCTTGAAGTGCTCGGAGCCGACGTGCGCGGCACCGGCGTCGCCGTCGCGGAACGCCTCGACCAGGACATACTCGTTGGGGTCGGCAAGACTGCGGGACCAGTCGAACCACAGGCAGCCCGGCTCGGCGCGGGTGGCGGAGGTGAACCCGGCCGCGATCGACGGCCAGGCGTCGGCGTGCTCGGGCAGGACGCGAAACTTGGCGGTGATGAAGATCATTTGTGCTCCTTCCGCGCGGACGGGTCCCGTCGACCCTCTCACGCGCGACCGGCGCGCGGCCGATCGGTGCTGGCCTGCGACGTCTGTACGATGTCGGGCGTGTCCACGTCGCCGCCGGTCGCCGACGCCGGTCGGTCCGCCGGGGTCGTGCTGGACGCGGTGCTGGAGCGCATCACCTACGTCAGCGAGGACACCGGCTACACGATCGCCCGGGTGGCGACCGATCGCTCCGGCCAGGACCTGCTCACCGTGGTCGGGTCGCTGCTGGGGGTGCAGCCGGGGGAGAGCCTGCGGCTGGTCGGGCGGTGGGGGTCGCACCCGAAGTACGGCCGGCAGTTCGAGGTGCACTCGTTCACGACGGTCCTGCCCGCCACGGTGCAGGGCATCGAACGATACCTCGGTTCCGGCCTGATCAAGGGCATCGGCCCGCGGATGGCGGCCCGCATCGTCGGGCACTTCGGCGTCGAGACGCTGCGAGTCATCGAGGAGGAGCCCGCCCGGCTGGTCGAGGTTCCCGGCCTCGGCCCGAAGCGCACCGGGATGATCGGCGCGGCGTGGGAGGAGCAGAAGGCCATCAAGGAGGTGATGGTCTTCCTGCAAGGTGTGGGCGTCTCCACGTCGCTGGCCGTGCGCATCTACAAGCAGTACGGCGACTCATCGATCTCGGTGGTGCGCAACGAGCCCTATCGGCTCGCCTCCGACGTGTGGGGCATCGGCTTCCGTACCGCCGACACGATCGCCCAGGCCGTGGGCATCCCGAGCGACAGCCCGCAGCGGGTGCAGGCCGGGATCCAGTACACGCTGTCCGAGGCCGCCGACAACGGTCACTGCTACCTGCCGGAGCCTAACCTCATCACCGACGCCGCGCAGATCCTCGCCGTCCCGCCCGACCTGGTGCGTACCTGCCTCGCCGACCTCGCCGCCGCCGACGGCGTGGTCCGCGAGGCGGTGCCGAACCCGAGCAACGACGGCGGCACCATCCCGGCGGTCTACCTGGTGCCGTTCCACCGCGCCGAGTCCTCCCTCGCCACGAGCCTGCTGCGGCTGCTGTCCACGCGCGCCGACCGGATGCCCGCCTTCGCCGCCGTCGACTGGGACAAGGCCCTCGCCTGGCTGCGCGCCGGCACCGGGACCGACCTCGCCGAGGAGCAGGAGCAGGCGGTACGCCTGGCGCTGACCGCGAAGGTGGCGGTGCTGACCGGCGGCCCCGGCTGCGGCAAGTCGTTCACCGTCAAGTCCGTCATCACCCTCGCCGCGGCGAAGAAGGCGAAGATCGTGCTGGCCGCCCCGACCGGGCGCGCCGCCAAGCGGCTCAGCGAGCTGTCCGGCCACCCGGCCACGACCGTGCACCGGCTCCTGCAGCTGCGCCCCGGCGGCGACCCCTCCTACGACCGCGACAACCCGCTCGACGCCGACCTCGTGGTCGTCGACGAGTCGAGCATGCTCGACCTGATCCTGGCCAACAAGCTCGTCAAGGCGATCCCGGACGGCGCACACCTGCTGCTCGTCGGCGACGTCGACCAGTTGCCGTCGGTGGGCGCCGGCGAGGTGCTGCGCGACATCCTCGGCGCCGGCAGCGTGCCCCGGGTACGGCTGACGAAGGTCTTCCGGCAGGCCGCCAAGTCCGGCGTCGTCGTCAACGCCCACCGCATCAACGCCGGGCAGGCGCCCGTGTTCGGCGAGCACCCCGACTTCTTCCTGTTCCCCGTCGAGGAGGCCGAGGCCACCGCCGGGACGGTGGTCGACATCGTGGCCCGGCGCGTACCGCGGCGCTTCGGCATCCAGCCCCGCGACATCCAGGTGCTCACCCCGATGCACCGCGGACCGGCCGGCGCCGGCAACCTCAACACGCTGCTGCAGCAGGCCCTCGCCCCGCACCGGGAGGGTGCGCCGGAGCGCCGCCAGGGCGCCCGGGTGTTCCGCCCCGGCGACAAGGTCATCCAGATCCGCAACAACTACGAGAAGGGCGCCGCCGGCGTGTTCAACGGCACCGTCGGCGTCGTCACCGCGCTGTCCCCGACCGACCGGCAGCTGACCGTGCGCACCGACGAGGACGAGGACATCGAGTACGACTTCGACGAGCTCGACGAGCTGCAGCACGCCTACGCCATCACCGTGCACCGCTCGCAGGGCAGCGAGTACCCCGCCGTGGTGATCCCGGTGTCGATGAGCGCGTACACGCTGCTGCAGCGCAACCTGCTGTACACCGCGGTCACCCGCGCCAAGCGGCTCGTCGTGCTGGCCGGCAGCCGCAAGGCCCTGGCCATCGCCGTGCGCACCGCCGGCACCGGCCGGCGACACACCGCGCTGACCCACCGCCTCAGCCGGCCGACGTGATGTGTTTATATCTTGGGTGTCACTGCCGCGTCCCCGTATCCCAACGGCAGAGGAACGGAGCTCAAACCTCCGACAGTGTGGGTTCGAATCCCACCGGGGGCACCACCGGTTTATGCGCGCAGCGACCTGGGAGAGTGTGTCCGGGCACCGGGGGATGGGTCGTCGCCGTCCGCGGCGGTGAGCGGAAGCTCGACGCGAAGGCAGGTCCCGCCCCCGTGGGGGCTGTGCAGAACGATTCGGCCGCCGAGGGCCTCGGCCCGGTCCTTGAGGCCAACCAGGCCGGTGCCGCGGGTGAAGTCGGCGCCGCCGATGCCGTCGTCGCGGACGGCGACGCGCAGGACGGCGTCGGTGGTGTCGGTTTCGACGGTGACCGTGGCGGCGGACGCGTGGGCGTGCTTGGCCGCGTTCGTCAGCGCCTCGGCGACGATGTAGTACGTGCTGGTCTTGATGTGTTCGGGCTGCCCGGCGTCGGCGCGCATGTCGAGGTGGACCGGGATCGGCGCGCGGCGGGCGAGCGCGCGCAGCGCCGGGCCGAGGCCGCCGT
>NZ_JBEPDB010000041.1:0-70217 GCF_040300025.1 Dactylosporangium sp. NPDC000555
TCCGCACCCGCTGCCCGCGGGCGCAGGAAGCGGCAGCCGGACGGCGGGTCGAGCGGCGAGGGCAGCTCGCCGCGGATCGGCAGCGGGGGCAGCGCGACCTCGGGGTCGGGCACGGGCACCGCCGCCATCAGCGCGGCCGTGTAGGGGTGGCGTGGTTCGGCGTAGATCGCCTCGGACGGGCCGATCTCGCACAGTTTCCCGAGGTACATCACCGCCACCCGGTCGCTGATGTTCTTCACCACGGCCAGGTCGTGCGCGATGAACACCAGCGTCAGCCCGAAGTCGGCCTTCGTCGCCTCGAGCAGGTTGAGGATCTGGGCCTGCACCGACACGTCGAGCGCCGACACCGGCTCGTCGCAGACCAGCAGCTCGGCGCCGTACATGAGGGCACGGGCGATGGACACGCGCTGGCATTGCCCACCGGAGAGCTGCGAGGGCAGCCGGTCCCCGACCCGGGCCGGGTCCAACCCGACCGCCTCCAGCATCGCGTCGACCTTCGCGGCGGCGCCGGCGCTGTCGCGGTGCCACACCCGCAGCGGCTCCCGCACGATGTCTCGGACCTTCCGGCGCGGGTTGAGCGAGGAGACCGGGTCCTGGAAGATCATCTGCAGCCGGGGCCGCAGCCGGCGCAGCTCCTCCGCCCGCAGCCGGGTGAGGTCGCGCCCCTCGAACTTCACCGTGCCGCCGGTCGGCGGCGGCAGCTGCAGGATCGCCCGGCCGGTGGTCGTCTTGCCGCAGCCGGACTCGCCGACCAGGCCGAGGGTCTCGCCGCGGGCGACGTCGAAGCTCACGTCGGACACCGCGCGCACCCGCCTGCCCCGGCCGGCCGGGAACTCGACCACCAGGTGCTCGACCAGGAGCATCGCGTCGTCGTCGCCGCGAAGATGCGCCGTACCACTGCCGGCCATCAGGCCTCCACGGAGATTGCGGGCCGGCCGGCGGTCCGGGCGTCGGCGCCGGCCGCCGCGGCGCCCTCGGGGGTGCCGACCGGGAACCAGCAGGCGTACTCGTGCCCCGGCGTCTCGGCCGGGCGCAGCGGGGGCTCCTCGAGCGCGCAGCGGGGCTGCGCGTAGCGGCACCGGTCGCGGAACCGGCAGCCCGGCCCGGGGTCGACCAGGTCCGGCGGCCGGCCGCCGATCGCGTCGAGGCGGGTGTGCGGCGGGTCGTCGATGCGCGGGATGGCCTTGAGCAGCGCCTCGGTGTAGGGCATCCGCGGCCTGGCGAACAGCGTGCGGGTGGGCGCGCGCTCGACGACCTTGCCGGCGTACATCACGACGATCGAGTCGGTCCGCCCGGCCACCACGCCGAGGTCGTGCGTGATGATGATCATCGACATCTCCAGCTCCTTGCGCTTGCGCTCCAGGAGGTCGAGGATCTGTGCCTGCACGGTGACGTCGAGGGCGGTGGTCGGCTCGTCGGCGATGAGCAGCTTCGGGTCGCGCGCCAGGGCCATCGCGATGGTGACCCGCTGGCGCATGCCGCCCGACAGCGAGTGCGGGTACTCGGCCAGCCGCCGCTCCGGCGCCGGGATGCCGACCGAGCGCAGCAGCTCGACCGCCTTCGCGCGGGCCGCCGCCCCGGACAGGCCGGGCAGGCACTCGGTGAGCTGGCGGCCGATGCGCACCACCGGGTTCAGCGCGGTCATCGGGTTCTGGAAGACCATGGCGATCTCGGCGCCCCACAGGCGGCGCAGCCGGCGGGCCGGCAGCTGCGCGAGGTCCTGGCCCTCGAAGCTGATCCGCCCGCTCGGGTGCAGGGTGCGCCGCGGCGGGAGCAGCCCCATGATGCTGCGGGCGAGCACGCTCTTGCCGGAGCCGGACTCGCCGACGATCCCGACCGACTGGGTGCGGCCCACGGTCAGCGACACCCCGTCGACCGCGTGCACGATGCCGCGGTCGGTCCGGAACCACGTGCGCAGGTCGTCGACCTCCAGCAGCGGAGCGGTCATACCGCACTCTCCCGAATGTCGAGCCGCTCGCGGAACCGGTCGCCCACGATGTTCATGCACAGCACGGTCAGGAACAGCACCGCCGCGGGGAGGAGTACGACGTGCGGGTAATCCGCCATGTCCTGGCGTCCCTCCGCGATCATCGCGCCCCAGCTCGGCCGCGGCGGCGGGATGCCCAGGCCGAGGAAGCTCAGCGTGCCCTCGGCGACGATCAGGTGCGCCACGATGACGAACGAGTACGAGAACACCGGTACCGCCACGTTGGGCAGGATGTCGCGGCGGATGATGCGGCCGCTGCGCGCACCGCCGGCTCGGGCCGCGAGGACGAACTCCCGCTGGGCGAACACGAGCGTGTTGGCCCGGGCCAGCCGGACGAACGTCGGCACGTAGATCACCCCCAGCCCGACCACCACGTTGGTCAGAGACTGCCCGGCGACGCCGGTGAGGACCATGAGGAAGACGAGGGCCGGGAACGCGAGCATCGAGTCGGCAAGCGTGACGATGGCGGTCTCGACGAAGCCCCGGAAGTACCCGGCGATCAGGCCGAGCACGAGCCCGATGGTGAGCCCGAGCAGCAGCGCCAGGGCGGCGACGATCAGCGAGACCCGCGCGCCGTGGACGATCCGGGACAGGATGTCGCGGCCGAGCGAGTCGGTGCCGAGCCAGTGTGCCCCGCTCGGCCCGGACCGGACGTAGGCGTAGTCCTGCGCGGTCGGATCCGGCAACGGCAGCAGGTCGGCGAGGGCCGCCGCGGCGACCACGATCACGAGCCAGGCCAGCGCGAACGCGTACACAAACCCGTGCCGGCGCGCGAAGCCGGGCACCCGAAAGCCCAGCCGCGGAGCGGCAACCTCAGTCTGCACAGCCATCTTCGGCTACCTCGCGGTTCTGACACGCGGGTCGATGACGCGGTACAGCAGGTCGACCGCGGCGTTGACGACGACGTACGCGACCGCGATGCACAGGACCACGCCCTGCACCATCAGGTAGTCGCGACTGGACAGGGACTGCACCATGAGCTGGCCGACGCCGGGCAGCGCGAAGAGCACCTCGACGACGACCGCGCCGCCGATCAGCCGGCCGATGTTGACGCCGGCCAGGGTCACCAGCGAGACCGACGAGGGGCGCAGCGCGTGGCGGAACAACAGGTACATGGTGCCGAGGCCCTTCGTGCGGGCCAGGCCGATGAAGTCCTCCTGCAGCGTGGCGATCACGTCGCTGCGCAGGATGCGCTGGTACAGCGCCACCTGGCCGATGGCCAGGGTGACCGCGGGCAGAATGACGCTCTGCAGGTTGCCCAGGAGACTCTCCGACAGCGGGACCCAGCCGGTCGCCGGCGCCAGCCCCCATTTCAGCGCGACGACGAAGATGAGCACGATGCCGAGCACGAAGTCGGGGATCGAGATGAACCCGAACGCCACCACGCTCGTGGTGCGGTCGACCGGGCCGCCGGCCCGGTAGGCGCCGTAGACCCCGAGCGGGATCGCGATCAGCAGCGCGATCACCTGCGCCAGGATCATGAGCTCGATGGAGACGGGCAACCGGTTCAGAATGGCGTCGAGCACCGGCTGGCCGTTGCGCGCCGAGTCGCCGAGGTCGCCTTGCAGCACGTTGACGACCCAGTGGTAGTACTGCACCGGCAGCGGCCGGTCGAGCAGGAGTTGCTGGTGCAGTGCCTGGACCGCCTCCGGGGTGGCGTTCTCGCCGAGCAGCGCCACGGCGGGATCGCCGGGCAGTAGGCGCAGCACCCCGAACGAGGCGGTACCGGCGATGATCAGCACCGCCAGCAACTGCAAGAGCTTGAACGCCAGGCCGCGCAGTCGAGCCACCCCCTCGTTTCTGAGTGCCGAACGCAGTTCTGTGTACTGACGCTAACGGCACGTTTCCGGCCGGTCAATAGTCCTTGCGGGCCGCTCGCCCCGCCGCGACATTCCGCTTCCGACCGGCGGGAACCCGGCGATGCGCCCGACACCTTGACGGCCCGCCCCGCGGTAACTAGCGTCGCGCCCAGACTCAGAACTGCGTTCTTATGCGAGAACCAGGGGAGGGATGATGATGGCACGGTCGACGGTGTGGGTCGTCGGGGCGGGGGCCATCGGGGCGGTCGCCGCCGCCCGGCTCGCCGACCGGCACGAGGTCGTCGTGGTCGACCCGTGGGCCGCGCACGTGGACGCCGTCAACGCGGCCGGACTGCGGCTCACCGAGCCGCTCGGGGACCACCTGACCCGCCCGCGGGCCGTGCTCGCACAGGACGCCGCCGGCGCCGACGTGCCCGACCCCGACCTGGTGCTGCTCGCCGTCAAGTCCACGCACACGCGCTCGGCACTGGCCGAGGTGCGGAGCCGGCTCGGGCCGCGAACGCCCGTCGTGTCGCTGCAGAACGGGCTCAACGAGGACGCGATCGCCGAGTGCGTCGGCGCGGATCGGACTGTCGGGGCGGTCGTGCGGTACGAGGCGGCGCTCACCGGGCCGGGCGCGGTGACGCAGTACAAAACGGATGGATGGCTCAGCATCGGCGAGATCGGCGGCCCGGCGACGGACCGCACCCGCGCGGTCGCCGCGATCCTCGCCGACGGCATCCGCACCGAGGTCACCGACGACATCTCGACCGAGCTGTGGACCAAGCTGATCCGCAACTGCATGCTCAACCCGGTCGCCGCGGTGAGCGGCCTGGGACTGCGCTCGATGGCCGAGCAGCCCCACGCCGCGCGCTGCTGGGCCGGCATCGCGCGGGAGGCGGCCGGCGCCGCGGCCCGCTCCGGCGTGCACCTGCCGGCGGAGGTGTTCTACGGAGTGCCGGCCGCGCGCCTCGTCGGCGACGGCCGCGTCGGCTTCGACGCGGTCGTCGCCGCGCTCACCGGGGCGTACCTGCGCTCCCCGGACGTGCGCCCGTCGATGCTGCAGGACATCGACAAGGGCCGCCGTACCGAGGTGGACTTTCTCAACGGCGAGGTGGCCCGCCGCTGCGACCGGCTCGGCATCGACGCCGCCGTCAACCTGGCGATCACCGAGCGGGTGCACGACGTCGAAGACGGCGCCGAACAGGGCGTCGCCCTTCTTCCCGAGGTGGTGGGCTGAGATGCGCGGACACGAGGCGGTCGCCGCGGAACTGGCAAGGGCCGGCGTCCGCGATGTCTTCGGCGTGGTCGGGGTGGGCAACCTGCACCTGGTGCACGAGCTCACCGCCGTGCACGGCGCGGTCTACCACGCCGCCCGGCACGAGTCCGGGGCGGTCATGGCCGCCGACGCCTACGCGCGGGTCAGCGGCGGACTCGGCGTATGCACCGTGACCCAGGGCCCGGGCCTCGGCAACACCATCACGGCGCTGACCGCCGCCGCCCGGTTCGGCACCCGCCTGGTGGTGATCACCGGGGAGATGCCGGCCTCGACCCCGAAGGGCTCGTCACAGGAGATCGACCAGGCGGCGCTCGTCGAGCCCACGGGGGCCCGCTACGCGCGGCTGACCGCCGACGACGACTGGACCGTGGCGACCGCCGAGATCCTGGCCGAGGTCCGGCGCACGAGGGTGCCGGTGGTCATCGGCCTGCCCAACGACGTACAGCAGAAGCCGGTGCGGACCTCCCCTCCCCCGCCCGCGGCGCCCGCCGGCGCCCCGCCGCCGCCCGACCCGACCGCGATCGCGGCCGCGGCGCAGCTGTTGCGGACGGCGGAGCTGCCGCTGATCCTGGCCGGGCGCGGCGCCCTGGACGGGCAGACGCCGGCCCTGCTGGCCGCCCTGGCCGAGCGGACCGGCGCGCTGCTCGGCACGACCCTGCTCGCGAAGGACCTGTTCGCCGGCCATCCGCACCAGGTCGGCGTCGTCGGCGGGTTCACCCGCCCGGCCGCCCGCACCATCGTCGATCGGGCCGATCTGGTCGTCGCCTTCGGCGCCGGACTCAACATGTGGACCACCAAGAAAGGCACGCTGTTCGACCACGCAGCGCTGGTGCAGTGCGACGCCGACCCCGGCGCGCTGCGCGCCGACGCGCGGGTGGGCCTCGCCGCCGACGCCCGGCTCACAGCCGAGGCGCTGCTGGCCGCCGCAGGGACCGCCCCGGCCCGCGTGCTCCCGGCCGAGATCACCGACGCGCTGGCCCAGCCGGCCTCCGAGTTCCCGGCCGGCACCGACGGCGTCGACCCGCGGGCCGCGATCATCGCCCTCGACGCCCTGTTGCCGGCGAACCGCACGCTGGTGATGGACGGCGGCCACTTCGTCGGCTTCCCCGGCACCTACCTGCGCGTGCCGGACCCGCACGCGCTGGTCTTCACGCAGAACTTCGGCTCGATCGGCCTCGGCCTGGGCGCCGCCGTCGGCGCCGCGCTCGGCCGCCCCGACGCGCTGTGCGTCGCCGTCCTGGGCGACGGCGGCTTCACCATGGCGCTGAGCGAGCTGGAGACAGTGGCCAGGCTGCGCCGCCCGATGGTGCTGGTCATCATGAACGACAACGGCTACGGCGCCGAGGTCCACCACATGCGGGCCATCGACATGCCGACCGAGCTGGCGCAGTTCCCGCCGGTCCCGTTCGCCGACGTCGCCCGCGCGTTCGGCCTGCACGCCGCGACCGCCCGTACCGTGGCCGAGGTGGAGGCGGTGGCGGATCTGCTCGACGGCCTCGACCGGCCGCTGCTGCTCGACCTGCAGGTCGACCCGTCCGTCGTCGCCGACTGGTTCAGCGAGCGCCAGCCCGCCTCGGGGCGCAGCCGTGCGGGCGGTGACGTGCCGAGCCGTTAGCCCGAGCCGAGGCGTTGCAGGGCCAGGGCGATGTACCCCCGTTGCGCCCGCTGACGCCAGCCGGCAGGGAAGTCCGGCAGTTCCTCGCGTTCCCCGGGGTCGATGAGGATGGCGAGGGCGCGCCCGACGGTGACGCGTCTGGCACGTCAAGATGGGCAAGGGCGAGGCCGGCGGCTGTTGCCTGTCCCGTCGCCTGGGCGCCGCCGCGGCTGAGGCCGCCGTGGTTAGATTCCGTCGGCGATCTCGCCCATCCGTCCGAGCGGGTGCACGGCGGCGAGGCGCGCATACGACGAGGCGTCGACCATCGCCCGTCTTCATGACACCGAGGGAGACGGCAACCATGGCGACCAGTCCCCCTCTGGGTCGGTGGTTTGCCCCACCTCGATCAGATAACCATCGGGATCGCGGATGTAGCAACGCATCTCGTATCGGTGCTGCTTCGGCGGCGTCAGGAATTGAGCACCCCGAGCGCTCCATTCGGCGTACACGGCCTGAATGTCCGCGACCCGAATATTGAGGAAGCTGCTGACCCGGTCGGGGTCGCGTGGCGTCTCCAGGGTGACCGCGGGCTTGTCGTCGGTCGGGCCTCCACCAACATTGATGACGATCCAGCTGTTGGCTAGCGCGACATAGGTCGGCTCTCCGGAGAAGACCACCCTGCCGCCGAGTACCTCGGTGTAGAAACGCCGAGAGCGCTCGACATCGTCCGAGACGATGAAATGGGCCAGCACAATTCCCCCTACAGGCGGTGTGAGCTCGGCCATCTAGCACCTCCACTGATTGGGAGTCATACCCGCTTACGACGGGGTCTGCAGGCGATGTTGCGGTGATCGGGGTTCAGCGATGGCGCGCTCATCGAAGTCGCAAGTCATTCACCCGGCATCACACTCCGGGCCCGAGTGGCGGCCGCCGTAAGTCACCGGGCACCGGCACCCCTGCGTCCAGTCCGCCGCGCTGTGCGCGGCTTGCGGCCGGCCGGCGCAGGCCCACCCGGGCGGCGGCGACCGCAGTCCGGGCCGCGATCCAGGCGACGGTCGCGGCGGCGGTGGCGGCGGTCAGCACCGTCCAGCCGGGCCAGCGCGGGGTGCAGGCGACGGCGACCTCCCGGGTAATGGGCGTCCCGCCGGAGATGCTGCTGGTGGCTCTTCGGGCAGAACGCGCGGCGCCTGGTCTTTGGTGTGGTCGGTCGGCTCGTAGTCGGGAAAGGTCCCGCCCGGGTGCGATGTCCCGCGCGCATGGCGTGCTCCTAACTGAATGTGACCCTGTCCTTGGCGTTCCCCGCGCAATCGGCGGATGTCATAGTGATCTCTGCGTGGCCGGCTCGCGGGCGGCCGTGATCTGGCCGCGGAGCGCCTTCAGCGCGGCGACGTAGATCTCTGAGAAGGTGGGGAAGGGCTGGATGACGTCCCGCAGCACTGGCAGCGGCACACGGGCGCGGATGGCCAGGGTGGCCTGCTGCAGCCACTCTCCGGCCTCGGGTCCGAGCGCGTAGGCGCCCGTCAGCCGGTCGCCGTCGGACAGCAAGGTCAGGAAGCCGTTGGACGTGGCGTAGGCGTGAGTGTAGGTGGCCGTCTTGGCCACCTCGGACACCGGGACGGTGGCGCTGAAAGCGGCCTCGGTGGCGCCGACTGCGGCCGCTTGCGGGTCGGTGTAGACGACGTCCGGTATGGCCTCGTAGTGGGCCTCGCGGGGCTCGCCCAGGATGTTCGCGGCGACGACCTCGCCCTGGTATTTGCCGACATGGGTGAGCAGCCGTATGCCGGTGACATCCCCGATGGCCCACAGCCGCTCGCCGGCGCGCAGGTGCGCGTCAACTCCGATGCCGTGCGGGCCAGCGGTGACGCCGACCGAGTCCAGGCCGGCGGGCATCCGCGGACGCCTGCCCGTGGCCAGGAGCAGGTGGTCGCCGCGCAGCTCGCGACCGTCATCGAGGGTCAGGACGTAGTCCGCGCCGTCGCGTCGCGCGGCGGTCGCGCGCATGCCCAGGAATAGCTCGGCGCCGTCGGCCCGCAGGACCTCGCCGAGCGCCCGACCCAGCGGCTCGGGCTCGCGGGCCAGCACATGCCCGGTGCCCTCGGCCAGAGCCACCTCGCCGCCCAGGCGGCGGACGGCCTGGGCCATCTCGGCGCCGACCGGCCCGCCGCCGAGGATGAGCAGGCGGCGCGGGACAGCCTTCATGCCGGTCACCTCGCGGTTGGTCCAGATGCCGTCCAGCTCGTGCAGGCCCGGGACGGGCGGTACGACCGGGTCCGAGCCGGTGGCCACCACCACGTGCCGGGCGGTGTGGGGCACGCCGTCGACCTCGACCACACCCGGCCCGGCCAGCCGGCCGGTGCCGCGGATCAGGTCGATGCCCTTGCCCGCCAGAAATTGCTGCTGCCCGGCGTCGGAGTAGTCCGAGACCATGACGTCGCGGTAGGCCAGCGCCTCCTGCACGTCGACGCGCGCCGTGGCCGCCGCCTCGCGAGCGCCGTGCACCGCCTCGCCGGGCCGCAGCAGCGTCTTGGACGGGATACACGCCCAGTACGAACACTCGCCCCCGACCAGATCCCGCTCGACCACGGCCACGCGCAGGCCGCCGTCGGCCAGCTCGCCGGCGCAGTGCTCGCCCGGCGAGCCGCCGCCCAGGACGATCACGTCGTGATCGCTCATCGCTCGGGTAGCTCCTCTCCGGCCTGCTCCCGGACCATGTGCTCGGCGTACCAGTCCGGCCAGTCCGGGGCTGGCTGGCCGATCCGGCGGGTGGTACTGGGATCACGGCCGGTCTGCGGACGGCCGCGCAGTGTTTCCTTCCCCGCGCCCGACCGCCTACACACTGCGGTGGCGGCTTGAGCGATAGCGGACCCGCAGCATGCCGCCGCCGATAGCCCGGCGGTGTAACGAGCAAGCGCAGAGGGCACACCTTCGCGCCAGGGCGATGCCGCGCCGGGCGTCGCCGTCCGCGCACACGTTCCCGCGCGGTGCGCCTGGGGAGGCAAGGGCCGACGTTCCTGACGCCTGGCGCCCTGGACATTGATGGCCGTAACGTCGGGCCATTCCTGGTCGTCACCGCCGATGGGCGAATCCTTGCGAACCAGCCCGCTGGCCGATCGGCTATCCGCCTTCCGTGACCCGGATGATGATCTTGCCGGGCACCCGGCGGTCGGGCGCGAACGCGGACGGCACCTCTGCGAGCGGCTGTACGGCCCCGATGATCGGCTTCAGCCTCCCGGACCGCACCCGCTCGGCGAGGTCCGCCAGCCGGAACCGGTCCGGCTCGACCAGAAAGAAGATCGCCCGGCCGTCAGCGGGCCACACCTTCGGCGGGCCGACGATCGTGACCAGCGTTCCGCCGGCGCGCACCAGCGGGGCCGAGCGTTCGAGGACCTCGCCCCCGATCGCATCGAACACCACGTCGACCTCGCCGACCTCCTCCAGCCGGTCGGCCCGCAGGTCCACGAACGCGTCCGCACCCAGCCCAAGTGCAGCCTCCCGGTCAGCGGCACGACCGGTGCCGATCACGTGGGCGCCCAGTTCGTGGGCCAGTTGCACCGCGATTGAGCCGACGCCGCCCGCGGCGCCGTGGATCAGGAGGGTCTGGCCGGTCTTGAGCTCTGCATGGTCGAACAGGCCCTGCCAGGCGGTCAGCCCCGAGATGGGCACGGCGGCGGCCACGGTGTGGTCGATGTCCGCCGGGAGGGGGGCGAGGTTGCGGGCTTCCACTGCGGTGTACTCAGCCAGCGATCCGTCGCGGGTCCAGTCAGCGATTCCGAACACCCGCTGGCCCACGGTCAAGCCGGTGGTGCCGTAACCCAACTCGGTGACAACACCCGACAGCTCGTGTCCGGGTACGCTCGGGGTTCGATCACGGCCGGCACGGTCGGTCCACGTGCCCGGCCAGTCCAGTTCCCCCGGGGTGAACCCAGCCGCGTGGACGCGCACGACCACGTCGTTTTCGGCCCCGTGGGGGTGCGGGATGTCGGAAAGCGTGAGCCCGGCGGCGCCGGCGGCACGGTCTCCTACGGTGATGGCTTGCACATAGGTTCCCCTCTGGGACGGGTTCACGTTCTGACGCGACCCCAGGCACGTAACTGTCAGACCGCGAGCCGACGCCTCCCGATGCGCTGTCCGCCCACCGCGGCACTCTGAACACAGGACTGGCCTGTCGCCGCAGGGCCTCACCTCGGGTCGTGCGTGCCGGGCTGGTTCCTTCCCTGCCGCTGGCGCAGTGATCGAAACCCGCCGGTCCTGCAGCCACGCCTCAGCAACCACCCGGCGCCAGGCCGCGTCCCGTACCGGCGCATGCCCCATCCTCTTCCCCTGGCCCGTGAGCCAAAACCACCGCGACGACAACTCCGGGGATCAAGCGCCGTGACCACTGGACCGAGTCTGCTCCTACGTGCCACCCGGCCGACCTCCCTGGCCGCTATCAATACGGTCGCAGCGGAACTGGGCGTCACCGCCGGATTCCGTGCGACCGAGGTGTACCGGACCGACCTCGCGTCCGCGACGGCGACACACCAGTGCCATGACCCGGGCCGGCTGGCACCCATCAACTGGTGATCGGCGTTCGGCTGCTGGAACAGCTACGCTCCGGTTGCAGGCGGAGACCCGTCTGGTGTCCACAGGTGGATGCCAGCCGCGATCGGGAATCGGCCGTACCGAGCCGACTCCGGTCACCACCAGCGCGCCAACGGTGAACATGCGGATTGCCGCAGCGCGGTCGCCGCCGATCAGTAGCCTGCCCTTGGGCAACCGATCCGCAACCAGGCCGCCGAACACCGGCAGCAGGATCGACGGAATGGCCCGTGCCGGGAGCACGCTGCCGATGTCGACGGCCGTCCCGCCAAGGCGGAACACGGCGAACGGGAGTCCCACCAGGGTCGGCCTGTCGCCGATGACAGAAATGGCTCTCGATGTCAGGAACAGCCCGAAGCCCCGCCGCCGCAGCAGCCGCCGGGTTGATGCCGACCCTCCGCGACCGCCGCTGCCGGCGACGCCATCGCAGCGCCCCTCCGCAGGACTAGGCCCGCCGGTGTGGCCCGGTCCTGCGCCAAGGCCTGAATCGCGGCAGCCGGAATGTCATCGGCGAAGCGGCAGATGGTGGGTGCAGGTTTGGACTGCACGCGGCGGGTAGCAGGTGGAAGCCGGGGCGGGCCGAGCGGGATGTGAAGGGCCGCCCGGCGGACGGGATAGTTGTAGGCAGTTCGGCAACAAGCGCCGGCGGGCGAAATCTGGGGGTTTCCCTGCCCGCCGGCGCCCGCCCGTCCGGGGACGCCGCCCGGATGCGCACGGTGACTGATTGCGCACTGTACGGGAAAGGTTGCCGTTCGCCACACCCGCGCCTTCAGTTTCGGGAAGATGTGGTCTGGGCCGGCGCGACGGCCAGGTGGCTCCACCGGAGTCGCCGCCTTCCGCAGCACGGCAGCCGTCGCGCCGACCGTGAACAGCACGACGCCCCAGTCCGAAGACCGCGGCGAAGACGGACGGCTCGGGGCGTCTCACCCGAACGGCTTGCCCGCGCGAGCTGCCCGCAGCGAGATCGCCCGAAGCTCCTCACATCCGTCGACGAGCTGGGCCAACATGCGGGCCTTCTGTTTGTTCACGTACGCCGCGAGATGCGCCCCCGTCTCGTCGCAGAGCCCGTCGTTGTCTCGTTCTGTCCGGTTGAGCTCCGGTCCGCCGGGCAGCCCGCTGATCCGATCGGCAGCGCCCTCCACGCAACGACCAGTCGCGTCGCGCCCGGGTCCGCGCCGAAGATGTAGGTTGGATGCGATGCCGCCCATCGGCGGCCGAGCCGGTGTCGAATGGTTGTCCATTGTGGACGATTGGCCGGTGTCGCGACCCGTCGAAGGGGACACACGCCATGACCATCGAGCATCCGACCTGTCTGCTGTACCTGCTCACTGTCGGCCGGGACAAGGAACTCGTGCTGCGGGTGCACGGCACCGAGCTCTCCATCGAGCAGCTCAACGCGTGGATGACGGAGGAGACCGTGCACCCGCTGACAGTGTCACGGTTCGGCGACGAACAGACCTCGACGCTGCTGCTGAACTTCCGGCACGTGGTCGGCGCACGGCTCGCCCCGTACAGCGAGACGCGCACCGGATCGTTCTGACCGGCTCGGCCGCGTGCTACGGTGAACAGCGTTGGCCCGTCTCGATCGACGCCCCGGGTCGTCGGCGGCGAATCGTCGCCACTATGGTGCTCGCACCGAATGACCAGCGCCGGGTAAGCATTCTGCGCTCGCCGGCCGGCGCCGCACCCGCCATTGAAAGGTGGGTCTCATGCCAGCAATGAATGGCAACCGCTGCGTCCATGCCGATCCCCGGCCGGACGGTCGTCGGCGATGACGATCTCCTACGGATTCCTGAGCACATACCCGCCGACCCAGTGCGGCCTGGCGACGTTCACGGCGTCACTGCTACGTGCACTCACCTCGCCGGCCGGTGGGGACCGCGCGGGCGTGGTGCGCGTGGTGGAGGCGACCACCTACGCGGATCGCCCGGAGGTTGTCGGACACCTGGTGTCGCATTCCCCCGGCGGCGACGTGCCGGCCGCCGCCGCGCTCGACCGCCACGACGTCGTGATCGTCCAGCACGAATACGGGATCTTCGGCGGCACCGACGGCGAAGACCTGCTGCCTGTGCTGCGCCGGCTGCGCGCCCCCGCGATCGCGGTGCTGCACACCGTGCTGAGCCGGCCCTCCGCACACCAGAAGGAGGTGCTCGAACAGGTCATCGCGCTCGCCGGCGCCGCCGTCACCATGACCGAGGCGGCCCGGACGCGGCTGGTCGCGGAGTACGACGTGGACCCGGACAAGGTCACCGTCATCCCCCACGGCACGCCCGGGGGACCACCGCTGCGGCTGCTCAACCCGTCTGGTGAGCCCCTGATCCTGACATGGGGGCTGCTCGGCCCCGGCAAAGGGATCGAGTGGGCGATCGCCGGGCTGCGGCTGGTCCGCCACCTGCTGCCACGACCGCGGTACGTGATCGCCGGCCAGACGCACCCCAAGGTGCTCGCGGAGCAGGGCGAGGCATACCGGCTCATGCTCTACTCCCGGATCCGGGCCCTCGGCGTCGCCGGCCTGGTCACGTTCGAACGTGCCTACCTCGAGCAGGACCGCCTCAACCGGCTGGTCGGGCGTGCGGATGTCGTGCTGCTGCCGTACGACTCGCCGGACCAGGCCACCTCGGGCGTGCTCGTCGAGGCATTGGCAGCACACAAGCCCGTCATCGCCACCGCCTTTCCGCACGCCGTGGAGGTGCTCGGCGGCGGTGCCGGTCTGCTCGTGCCGCACCAGGACGCTCCGGCGATCGGCGCCGCCCTCAAACGGGTGCTCACCGAACCCGACCTCGTCAGCAGCATGTACGACGAGGCCAGGCGCATTTCCCAGGGCAGCCGCTGGACCGTCGTCGCCGAGCGCTACCGCACCCTCGCGGCGACACTGCTGAGCCGGACGCCGGTAGCGCGTTGACCGGGCGGTACCCGCAGCCCTCCTACGACCACCTGCTGCGGCTCAGCGACGACACCGGGTTGTTCGAGCACGCCGACCACGCCGTGCCCCTCCGACGGCACGGCTACTGCGTCGACGACGTGGCGCGCGGTCTCGTGGTGATCTGCCGGGAGCCGGACCCGCCGGAGCCGCTGCTGCGACAGGCGGAGGTGTACCTCGCGTTCATCGTCCACGCGCAGTCGCCCGACGGGACATTCCACAACCGGCTCGGATACGACCGGCACTGGCTGGACAAGCCCGGCACCGGCGACTGGTGGGGCCGCGCGGTGTGGGGGGTCGGCACCGCCGCCGTACGCAGCCCGCGGCGCTCCGTCCGGGAATGCGCCCTGCGGTGTTTCGAACTCGCCGCGCGGTGCCGTTCACGCTGGCCCCGGTCGATGGCGTACGCCGCGCTCGGCGCCGCCGAGATCCTGTCTGTACGCCCGGACCACTCCGGCGCGCGCTGGCTGCTCAACGACGCGGCGGCGACCGTCGGCCCGGCCCGCGACGATCCTCGCTGGCCGTGGCCCGAGCCCCGGTTGACGTACGCCAACGCGCTGCTCGCGGATGCCGTGATCGCGGCCGGGCAGCACCTCGGGCGCCCTGCCGTGCTGGCCGACGGGCTGCGCCTGCTCCGCTGGCTGCTGGAGGAGGAGACGTACGACGGGCACCTGTCCTGCACGCCGGTCGGCGGCCGGCAGCCCGGGGACCGGCCGCCGGCCTTCGACCAGCAGCCGATCGAGGCAGCCACGATCGCCGAGGCTTGCGTGCGCGCCCTCCAGGTCACGGGGGACGAACGGTGGAAGGCCGGGCTCATCTCGGCGGTGGACTGGTTCATGGGGGACAACGACGGCGGCGTCAGCCTCTGCGATCCCGGCACCGGCGGCGGCTATGACGGACTCACCGCCGACGGGTACAACGCGAACCTGGGCGCAGAGTCCACGCTCGCCTTGCTGTCAACCCTCCAGCACGCCCACCGGCAGGCCTGAACCGCTCCACCCGCCGACATCGCGCGAAAGACACAACTTTCACCGCCGGTCGCATCGCGCTACGGAGGTTAGCGCCCGTGCACACGGGTAGGTCGCGCCGTTGAGGGGTGTGCCGTTGTCGTCATCCGGCGGTTCAGCTGTTACGGGCGGGTGGGGCCGCGGGACGACCGCGCGCCGGCGTGTGCTGGACGCGGCGTCCTGGCTGACCACGGCCGCTGCTGCCCGATGACTATCTCGGGCTGGTCAATCCGCTGTGGTCGTTGCGGGGACTGCGAGGCCGGGTCGAACAGGTGCGGCCGGAGACCGCCTCCGCGGCGAGCCTGGTGATCCGTCCGGGGATCGGCTGGACGGGTCACCGCGCCGGTCAGCACGTACGGGTAGGGGTCGACATCGACGGTGTCCGGCACTGGCGCCCCTTCTCGCTGTCCTCGTCACCGCACCGCCCCGACGGGCGCCTCACGATCACCGTCAAGGCCACCCCGGACGGGCTGGTGTCGCCATACCTGGTGCGCCGCGTGACGCCCGGGACGATCGTGCGCCTCACCCCGGCCGAGGGTGACTTCGTGCTACCCGAACCGGCACCCCAACGGCTGTTGTTCCTGACCGCGGGTAGCGGGATCACGCCGGTGGCGGCGATGTTACACAGCCTGGCCGCCCAGGATCGCATGCCGGACGTGGTGCTGGTGCTGTCCGCACCGACCTCCGATGAGGTCATCTTCGGCCCGGGCCTGCGGACACTCGCCGCAGAATGGAAGAGCCTGCGGTTGTACGAGCGGCACACCCGCACCGGCGGCCGGATCACGATGGCGCAGGTCCGTGACATCTGCCCCGACTGGCGTGAACGCCGCACGTGGGTGTGCGGCCCGGCCGGGATGCTCGATGTATAGGAGACCCACCTATGCCCATACCCGAACATCTCACCGAGATCGACATCAAGGAGATCGGCCACGAACTCGACCGAATCCGCGACGAGGTCACCGCCAGCCTCGGCGACGACGACGCCCGCTACATCCGCCAGGTCATCGCCGCCCAGCGAGGCCTGGAAGCAGGCGGCCGCACCCTACTGGCGATCTCGATCCTGCCGCCGGCCTGGCTGGCCGGCACCACGGCCTTGGCCGTCGCCAAAATCCTGGAGAACATGGAGATCGGCCACAACGTCCTGCACGGCCAATGGGACTGGATGCGCGACCCCGACATCCACTCCACCACCTGGGAATGGGACCACGCCGCGCCGGCCGACATGTGGAAACACTCGCACAACGTCGTCCACCACACCTACACCAACGTACTGGGCAAGGACCGCGACATCGGCTACAGCGCGATGCGCGTCAGCCCCGAACAGCCCTGGCACCCCATCCACCTCGCCCAACCCCTCTACAACGCCGCACTGGCCATCGCCTTCGAATGGGGCATCGCCATCTACGACGTCGAACTGGAACGTGCCTGGCGGGGCGAGAAACCCTGGAGTGAGGCACTAACCCAGCTACGCGGAGTGCTACGCAAAGCCCGCCGCCAGGTCATCAAGGACTATCTGGCGTTCCCGCTACTGGCCGGCCCATCGTTCATACCGGCCCTGCTCGGCAACCTCCTCGCCAACGCGGCCCGCAACGTGTGGTCACACACAATCATCTTCTGCGGCCACTTCCCCGAAGGCACCGAGGTGTTCACCGAAGACCAACTCGACGACGAAACCCGCGGCGAATGGTACATACGGCAACTGCTGGGCTCATCCAACATCGACGGCGGCCCGCTGTTCCACCTCATGTCCGGCAACCTCAGCCACCAGATCGAACACCACCTCTTCCCCGACCTGCCCAGCAACCGCTACACCGAGATCGCCCCGAAAGTCCGCGACCTCTGCGAACGATTCGGGCTGCGGTACAACACCGGCTCCCTCACCCACCAGACCGCCAGCGTCTGGAAAACCATCTTCCGCCTCGCCCTGCCCAACCGAGAGTCATCCGGACTGGTCTAAGCCTCGATCCGTGGATGGGATCGTCCGTGTCGGCTTCGTGTGGCAGGTCGCCGTACTCGCCGTAGGGACTGTCGGTCAGCGAGCGCGACACCCGCTTGAAGTCGTCCGGACCGGCGACGCCGAACCCTCGCAACAGCACGGCCCCCGGGTGTACAGCAACCCGTCGACCGCGCCGCGATGCTTTGCCGCCCACGCCGCTGCGTCGAGCCCCGGCGCGACCGGCTCGATCCTCGGCGGAAACGCGGCCTCGTCGACGATGACCTCGACCGAACATTGCCGGCCTCCCTCCTCTTGTGCCCCGCGCCGACGCGCGGCGGGGCGTTCAGACCGCACCGAGCGTGACGGCGACGGCGTGGGTGCGACCCTGCAGGCCGTACCGGCGGTAGAGCCGCTGCAGGTAAGTCCGGACCGTCGCCGGGGACAGGCCCAGCGCGGAGGCGATCTCCTTGCCGGACTTGCCCTCGGCGAGCAGGTAGACGATCTGATGCTGTCGCGGGGACAGGTGCACCGCGTTTGCGGACGGCTGCGGCGCCATGTCCGGCCGCCCCTCGCCCGTCACTACGGCCGCTCGGCGGCGACCGCGGTCGCGGCCGGCGAGTCGCCGTCCATCTGGCGGCATGGCATAACCAACGACCACGCCGCTCCAACGCGCTCGTGGACGTCGCCCACTTCGCGATCGCGGCACTGACGTCCGCCGTGTGGCGATGCCACCCCAGCGCGGCAGATCGTCAGCTGGTCGGGGAAGCCTCGACCGTGAGCAGCGTGGCAAGCTGACGCAAGACGCCGGCGCGGGCGCGGTAGTACACCCAGGTGCCGCGGCGGTCGGCGTCGACCAGGCCGGCTTCGCGCAGGGTGCGTAGATGATGGGAAATGGTCGGGCCGGACAACTCGAACGCCGGGGTGAGGTCACACACGCAGATCTCCCCGTCTGGCGCCGAGGCGATCATCGACATCAGCTGCAGCCGGACCGGATCGCCGAGGGCCTTGAACGCGGGCGCCAACATGGCAGCGGTCTCCGCGGGGATTCGCCGTTCGGCGAGGGGCGTGCAGCAAGGCTCGGCCCCGTTGAGATCGGCGAGGGTGAGCACCGCCGGCTGCTTTGACATGTCTCTAGGTTGACAGATCTCAAATCAGCGTGCAACTGTTTGATTTGACAGATGTCGAGACAGCCTCGGCGTCATCTGGAGGCAGTCATGTTCCGCACGCTCCGCCGGGCCGGACCGCAGACCGGGGTCCGGTTCTGCGACAGCTGCGCCACGGTGTCCACGCCCGACAAGCGCACCCGCGCCCGGATCGAGCGCCACCGCATCCACCGCACGGCCATCACCGGCCCGCGCTGACCGTCCGATGCCGCCGGGCCGACCGCGGGGCTGGGCCGCCCTCCGCGTCGTTGACCGTGACAACCACCCACCACTGCGAAGGACCACGATCATGAGCGACACCCGGACCACCACGACCGGCGGGTTCGCGGGCGACCCGGCCGCAGCATTGGCCGTCGCCGGGACCAGCGGCTGTTGCGGCAGCCCGCCCACCGCCACCCTCAACCTGCCCGAGCCGGCCGCCGCGGGCACGCCGTGCTGCGGCACGACGGCCGAGGCGAGCGCGGAACCCTCCTGCTGCGGCAGCGCGGCGAAGGCCGACGCCGACGCCGACGCCGCCGGTCAGGGCTGCTGCGGATGACCACGCCCGCCCAGCCGTCAGCCGGGCCTGCCACGGGACCCGCCCTGGACCGGCTCCACTCGGCGCTCCGGCAGGTGTCCGGGGCGCGGATGGCGGCGACCGTGGCCGCGCTGGCCGGGGAGGCATTCGCCGGGCGGCGGGTCGGCAGCGCGGGCGGGGCCGCCGCCCGGGCCTGGCTGGTCCAGCAGCTCGACGACGCCGGCGCCGCCGTGACGTTCGAGGCGTTCGCCGTGCCGCACGTTCCCGAGGTCTACACCCCACCGGTGGTGCACTGGTCCGACGGGGACGCCGAGCAGCGGCTCACCTTCGGCCGGGACGTCGCCGTGCACCTCGCCTCCGCCGACCAGCCACTCGTTCGGCGCGGCGGGCTCGCCGTCACCGGGGTCGGCGATCCGGCCGGTCGGTGGCTGGTGGTGCCGGCCGGGATGACCCTGTTCGACGCCTACGGCGACGCCCACGGCGCCCTCGGGCTGCTGATCGGCCGGGGCGTCGACGCGGACGGCTGGCACTACACGATGCTCGCGGGGCCGAACCCGGGGCCGCTGCCGATCCTCACCCTCGACACGGCCACCCACGCCGCCGTGCATCACGCGGCCACGGTCGGTGCCGGATGGCTGAGCGGCAACACGCCGATCCGCCGGCTCGACGCGCCCGCGGCCAACATCCACGGCCGGTGGCGGACCGCCGGGGGCGGGCCGGAGCTGCTGCTGACCGCCCACTACGACGGCGTCGGCGACCACCCCGGGCTGCGCCAGCCCGCGGCCGCCGACAACGGCAGCGGCGTCGCCGTCGTCCTGGAGGCCGCCCGCATCCTCGCCGGGACCTTGCCCGAGAGCGTCGGGCTGAGCGTGGCGCTGCTGGACGGCGAGGAGGCCGGAGCGCTCGGCTCCGCCCGTCATGCCGGACAGCTGCGCGCGAGCGGAGCGGCACCGCTGGTGGTCAACGTCGACGGGGCCGGCCACCTGCACGAGGCGGCCGCGGTGGAGGCCGGCGGGCCGGCGCACGCGCTGCTCGCCGCGCTCGACCAGGCCGGCCGGCACACCGGCCTGCCGCTGGTCGCCGGGCCCGTCGCCTCCGACAACCGCCGCTACGCCGCGGCCGGTCTCGCCGCCATCGGCATCGGCGCCGGGATGGCCGGCTACCACAGCCCGGCCGACACCCCGGACCGGGTCGAGATGGCCACGCTGACCGCGGTAACGCGGCTCGTCGTCGCGACGGGTTTGCTCGTCAGCGCCGCCCCGGCTACAGTTTCATCGTTAATCGGCGATAGACGATGAAGTTGGTGGATGATGGGCGACCTGCTGGACCGGGTGACGGCGGAGACCTACGCGTCATGGTTCCGGGCCCTGGCGGACCCGTCGCGGGTACAGATCGTGGAGTACCTCGCGCGACAAGCCAGGCCGATGAGCGTCGGCGAGCTCGTCACCGCCGCGGGGCTGGCCCAGTCGACCGTGTCGCAGCACCTGAAGATTCTCACCGAAGTCCGGTTCGTGCTGGTGGAGGCGGTCGGCACGGCCCGGCACTACCGGATCAACGAGGCGTGCATCGCTTGCTTCCCGTCCGCCGCCGACGTCGTCATGGGCCGACCCGCCCCGGCTCCGACCGGAGGCTGCGAATGAGCAGCACACCGGCCCGCGCCACCGTCCCCGTCCGGCCGATGACCGCCGGCGACGCGGACGCGGTCCTGGCGATCTATCAGGCGGGGCTGGACGGCGGGAACGCCAGCTTCGAGCACACCGCGCCGGATTGGGCGGCGTTCGACGCGTCGAAGCTGCCCGAGCACCGCCTGGTCGCTGTGGACGACGCCGGGGCGGTGCTCGGCTGGGTGGCGGTCTCGCGGGTGTCGGCGCGGGCGGTGTACGCGGGCGTGGTCGAGCACTCCGTCTACGTCAACACCGCCGCCCAGGGACGCGGGATCGGCAGGGCACTGCTGCAGGCGCTCATCGCCTCGACCGAGGCGGCCGGGATCTGGACCATCCAGTCCGGTGTCTTTCCCGAGAACACGGCGAGCCTGGCCCTGCATCACGCGGTCGGGTTCCGCACCGTCGGCGTCCGCGAGCGGGTCGCCCGGCACGCCACCCAGGGCAACCGGTGGCGCGACGTGACCTTCATCGAACGCCGCAGCCCACACATCAACTAGACCAGTCCCGCCCACGGCATCCCAGCGCGGGCGCAATCCGCTCTCCTGATTCGACATTTGTCAAGACAACCGAAGGGATCTTTGATATGACCACCCAGCTCGACGGCCTGCCGGTCGTCGTCATCGGCGCCGGCCCGGTCGGCCTCGCCGCCGCCGCGCACCTGACCGAGCGCGGCCTGCCGTTCACCGTCCTCGAGGCCGGCGACCGGCCCGCCGCGTCAGTGCGGCAATGGGGCCACGTCCGGCTGTTCTCCCCGTGGCGGTACAACACCGACGCCGCGGCCCGCCGGCTCCTGGCCGACGCCGGCTGGGTCGAGCCCGACCCCGAGGTACTACCGACCGGCGCCCAACTCGCCGACGAATACCTCCAGCCCCTCGCCGACCTGCCGGCCCTCAAGCCGCACGTCCGCTACGGCGCCCGGGTCCAGGCCGTGACCCGCCTCGGCGTCGACCGAGTGCGCACCGCCGGGCGCGACACCGCACCGTTCCTCGTCCGGCTCGCCGACGGCGACGACATCCTCGCCCGGGCGGTCATCGACGCCTCCGGCACCTGGACCACCCCGAACGTACTCGGCGCCTCCGGCATCCCCGCCCACGGCGAGAACACCACGGCGGCCTTCATCGAACAGGCGCTCCCGGACGTGCTCGGCGCCGACCGGGACCGGTTCGCCGGCCGGCGCACCCTCGTCGTCGGCGCCGGGCACTCCGCCGCCAACACCCTGCTGTTCCTGGCCGAACTCGCCGGCCAGGCGCCGGGCACGTCCGTCGTCTGGGCGATCCGGGCGGCCAGCGCGGCGCGCACCTACGGCGGCGAGACCGCCGACGCGCTGCCGGCCCGCGGCGCGATCGGCACCCGGCTGCGCGAACACGTCGAGGCCGGGAACATCGAACTCGTCCCCAGCTTCTCGGTGCAGGCGCTGACCCCGACCGCCGACGGCCAGGTGATCGTCTCCGACGGGACACGGTCAGTCACCGCGGACCGGATCGTGTCCGCGACCGGGTTCCGACCCAACCACGCCGTCACCTCCGAGCTACGCCTGGACCTGGACCCGATCCTGGGCTCCACCCGGGCCCTCGCCCCACTCATCGACCCGAACGACCACTCCTGCGGCACCGTCCCGCCGCACGGCATCGACGAACTGGCCCACCCCGAACCCGGCTACTACGCCGTCGGCGTCAAGAGCTACGGCCGCGCACCGACGTTCCTGCTCGCCACCGGCTACGAGCAGGCCCGCTCCGTCATCGCCGCGCTCGCCGGCGACTGGGACGCCGCCCGCGACGTCCAGCTCGACCTACCCGAAACCGGCGTGTGCAACAGCAACCCTGTCGTCGGTGAGACCACGATCTCGGCCAGCGACGGCGGATGCTGCGCCCCCACCCCACAGCCGGCCGCCGCGACCGGACGGGGGCTGGCGACCGGCCTCTCCGGCGGCCTGCTTTCCGCGCCGTTGACGTTGCAGCCCGTGGCGGACGCCGGCGGGGAGCAGTCCGACGGCAACTGCTGCGGCTGACCGCGCCCCTATGGCACCCACGACGACACCGGTGGCCGCGAACCGCAAGGCTCGCGGCCACCGGCCGGTGTTCCACGGCTGGTGGATCGTCGCCGTCTTCGCCGTCACCCAGACCGTCGGCTACGGCACGCTGTACTACGCCTTCGCCGTCCTGCTGCACCCGATCGCCACCGACCTGCGCACCAGCCCGCCAATGGTCACCGGCGCGCTCACAACCGCAGTACTCACGGGAGCTGCCGCAGCCATCCCGGTCGGCCGATGGCTGGACCACCACGGCGGCCGGGCACTGATGGCCCTCGGTTCACTCACCGGCGCTGGCCTGCTCGTCGCATGGTCCCGCGTCCACGAGGTGTGGCAGCTGTACCTCGTCTTCGCCGCCCTCGGTGTCGCCATGGCGATGTCGCTCTACGAGGCCGCGACCGCCGTCATCGTCTCCTGGTTCGATGCCGCCCGCCGATCCAGGGCACTCCTGGGGATGATGATCGTCGCGGGTTTCGCCAGCACGATCTTCATGCCCCTCACCGGGCTTCTGGAGCAGCGGTACGGTTGGCGCACCACCCTGCTGGTCCTCGCTGCCGTCAACGGCACCGTCGCCGTGCCCCTGCACGCGCTCATCGTCCGCCGCCCACCGGCCGGACATAGCGCTGCCGGACAACCAACCGCCACCCAGCGCGCTGCAGCCGTCCGCGCCGCCGTCCACGACAGCCGGTTCTGGTGCCTCGCCGTCGCGTTCGTCGCGCACAGCGCCGCCATGACCGCGATGACCGTCCACCTCGTCGGCTTCCTCACCGACGAGGGCCACCCGGCCACGTTCGCCGCCACCGTCGCCGGACTCCTCGGCGTACTGTCGGTCACCGGCCGGCTCGTGCTCACCGGTGCACAACGACGAATCCCGCTGACTACCGTGGTCGCGATCGTCTTCGCCACCCAGGCCGTCGCAGCCTTCGCCCTGCCGCTGCTGGCCGGCACCCGGACCGGTGCCGTCATCGGCGTGGTCGCCTTCGGCATCGGGTTCGGTATCGCGAATCTCGCCTCCCCCGCGCTGCTCGCCGACCGTTACGGCACCAGCGGCTACGCCACCATCGCCAGCACCCTAGGCACACCGGTCACCCTCGCCAAGGCCGGCGCCCCACTCGGCGCCGCTGCGCTATACACCGCCACCGGCGGCTACACCCCGGTCCTGGCCGTCATCGGCGCTACCTGCCTGGTCGCTGCGGCCGGCATGCTCGCCCGCGCCGGCACGCCGCGACCAACTGCTTAGCCAGCCGAGATGCTGGCCAGCCACAGCGCGACCGGCACGAACAGCCCGTACGTCAGCAGACCGTAGGCCAGCAGCGTCAGCACCACCTCGCCGGCATGGCGGAGGCGACGAAGGCGGACGACGCCGCGCGGCTGGGTCGCGACGACCGGTGGCATGCCAGAGGGATTTGCTGGCTCCGCACGCCGCACACGCCATCCTGACCCGGCGGCGGTGCGGCATCGCGGTGGCCGGGCGCGCGTGGACGCGGTGGCCGGCGCGGTCGGTGTCGTCTTCGTCGCGGCCGTGGCGCTGCTGGCCGGTGCGGGTACGGCCGTTGTGGTCGGATTCGCCGTCCTCGGGGTGCGCAGGCAGTTGACCATCTGGAGGATCTCCCGGCCGGTGAACCCGGCGCTCTGCACCAGCACGATCGCCCGGTCTGCGAAGGGCGAGTACAGGCGGCGTATACGCGGGACGGGTGGCGATGACCGGGAGCACATTCGGGTGCAGGGCGGAGCACCTCACGCATTGTCCGCATCAACGTGATCTGCTCGCGCCACGAAAGGGTGGAGATCGTGTCGAAGGTAGCCTCGATCTCCGAGTAGACCGCTTCGACCAAGCCGTCGAACAGAGCCATCTTGTTGGGCAGGTAGTAATAGACCGCCATCGCATCGACGCCGAGTTCGGCTCCCAGTTTCCGCATTGACGGCCCGCGCACCCCGTCGCGGTCGATGATGGTCAGCGCCGTCCGAATGATTTGTTTCCTCAGGGACCGCGGGACGGAATGAACATTGCCGCGATGAGGGACTCGACCGACGTGCATGCGCGGTCGGATAACCGGCTACGAGTCGTCGGACGCGGCGGTCGGACGCCTGGCGGGTGCGGGCCAGAACCCTGCGCCCCGCTTCGCGAACCCAGCCGGGGTCGGTGACCACGGCTGGGTTCGGGGGCATGCGTCAGTTGGACGCGACGCCCAGGTGGGCCTCGCCGCCGCTCCCCTCGCCGCCGAGGCGGCTCAGGCGGTCGTGCAGGTCATCGATGTTGCCACCCGTGAACGACGGCTGCTCGCCCTCGTCGTAGCCGGCGCTGTACTCGACATGCTGGCCATGCTCGAGCACGCTCGTCTCAGCCTGCGCGTGGTTGTGCTCGAACACGCCGAACTGCTGGCCGAAGTCCGTCTCCGAGCCGTGGTCCGCGTGCAGCCGGTCCAGCGCGCCGTGCTCCTGGCCCGCCTCATAGTGGCCGAAGTCGACGTCGTGGCCGCCGAAGACGTCGGGCTGGTCGTTGCCGGTGTAGCCGGGGTCGAGCTGGCCGCCGTCGTCGTAGTCGCTCATCCTGTCCGTCCCTCGGAAATGTTGCGGTGGATGTTCGTGCTGAACGATAGGCGCCCGGTTCCGGCCCGCGTATCCCCAAACCGCGCCACCCCCGCCCGGTCTCCGCCGGCGCCTTGAGTACCAGCCGCAGGGGCGCGCGACTGCCCCCGAGCTGGGCGGCGAGCGCGCGTTCGCCGGGAAGTGTCGAGCCGGGCAGGAAGTCGGCGGAGTCGAGGGCCTTCACGACGATTTGTCTCCGCCACGCCGCGCGTGACGACCTCAATGACCTGCATCACGGGTGGGTAACGAAGGCCCCGCGATCGCCGGCGAGTCTTGACAGCCCGATCATGGAACACCAATCTGGTCGCCTGGACAGACCAGTTGCTGCTTCGAGGTGACG
Organism: Dactylosporangium sp. NPDC000555; assembly: GCF_040300025.1. Classification (NCBI taxonomy): domain Bacteria; kingdom Bacillati; phylum Actinomycetota; class Actinomycetes; order Micromonosporales; family Micromonosporaceae; genus Dactylosporangium; species Dactylosporangium sp. NPDC000555. The sequence continues at coordinate 25,403 of NZ_JBEPDB010000041.1, forward strand.
ACCCGAGGCGGCGCAGGATCGTTCCGCCCTCGCTCCGACGTCCCACCCCAGACCACCGAGTCCCGCGATTCCGACCCCCGCTCTGCAGCACTCGCGAGCACGGCCAGCCGGCCGCGCCGAGTAGAGAAGGAACCCGCAAATGCCCAATAGACACCCCAAAGGGCGCCGCGCCCGGTTCACCACCGTCTTACTGGCCACTGCTGTCGCAGTCTCTGTCACCGCCTCCGCCTGCTCGTCCTCGCCGGATGGCAAGGGATCGGACGGCAAGGGATCCGAGGGCGGCACTCTGGTCGTGCAGAGCGGCCTGGCCAATTCGCCGGGCAACCTGGCCGTCTACCAGAAGCTGAACAAGCAGTTCGAGGACGAAAATCCAGGCGTCAAGGTCGACTTTGTCGCGAAGAGCTTCGACGACCTGGCGTCCATCGCCAAGCTTCAGCTCTCCGGCAGCAACCCGCCGGATGTTACGCAGGTCAACCGCGGTTACCAGGCCTTGGGCGCCTTCGTCAAGGGCGGCCTGCTGACCAACATGGACGACTACGCCAAGAAGCACGGTTGGGACACCCGCCAGACCGCCTCCCAGCTTCAGCTCAACCGTTTCAGCACGGACGGGAAGCTGATGGGCGAGGGCCCGCTGTGGGGCATGTCAGCCACTACGGCATGGATCGGCCTGCTCATGAACACGGAGATCGCCGGGAAGCTGGGCATCACCGAGGCGCCGAAGACCATCGCGGAGCTCGAAGACCAGATGCAGCGTGCCAAGGCGGCCGGGGAGATTCCGATGCAGTTCGGATCGGCCAGCGGCGAGCTGGCCGCATGGCTGCTCAGTGAGTTGCTGCTGGCCCACGGCGGTCCGAAGGCCGTGCAGGACCTGGTCTTCCACCGCGCGAACGCGAACTTCACCTCCGAGAGCGCGACCTGGGCCGCCAAGACCATGAAGTCCTGGGGCGACAAGGGCTACTTCGCGCCGGACTGGACGGCGTACAAGACCGACCAGGTTCTCGCCAACTTCATCTCCGGCAAGGGCCTGTTCTCCCTGACCAGCTCCCGCTTCACTCCGCTCAAGGGCACGCCGGAGCAGACCAAGAAGCTTCGGATGGTGTTCTTCCCGTCGGTGTCCGGGCAGGGAATCGCGGCCGTCGGTGCTGGCGATATTCCATGGACCATCCCGGCAAAGGCGAAGAAGAAGGACCTGGCGGCCAAGTACATCGACTTCGTCACCAGCCAGAAGGCAGCCGAGCAGTTCCTGGCCGGTGGCGCCATCCCATCGAAGCCGCCGGCGGACGCCGAAACCGGGATCAACGCGGCAAACCTGCCGGTCCCGTCGCAGGACGCGCTGCGCAACGGCCTCAAGCTGGTGGGCGAGGGCACACCCGTGCCGTACGTCGACTGGGGCGCGCCGGAGCTGTACCCAACCATCTCCCGCACATTCGACCAACTCATGTCCGGCGCCCTCAGCGTCGACGCTCTGCTGGCGGAACTGCAGAAGTCCTACGGCCCGTTCGTGGAATCGCTGGCGAAGGGCTGATCGGCATGTTCCACCCGCTCGCGAAGGCGGCAGGCTCTTGGCGTCGAGACTGACGGTGACCTCCCGCCCCGTTCAACCGAACGGGGCGGGAGTCGCCGCTCGCAAGCAGCGCAGGTCCACGACCCTTGTCGGCTTCGGGTACCTGGCACCCGCGTTGATCTTCTACGGTCTGTTCCTGATCCTGCCGTTCCTGCACAGCGTCTACCTGTCGTTCAGTGCATGGGACGGCATCAGCCCGGCACGCTGGGTCGGTCTGGAGAACTACCGAACCATCCTGGAGAGCTCGCAAAACCGCGCCGCGTTCGGGCACGCGTTCGTGCTGATCGGCTTCTACGCGCTCCTCACCACGGCCTTGGCCCTGGTGCTGGTGGGCGTCATCGGCAGCACACGGATCCGAGGGCTGACCGTCTTCCGGGCGGCGCTGTTCCTGCCGTACGTCATCGCCCCGGTGGTGACCGGTGTCGCCTGGCGCTGGCTGCTGGCCCCGGAAGGCCCGATCAACTCGCTGCTGCGGGCGGTCGGCCTCGGCGGCTGGGCCCGCGGCTGGCTGGGCGACTTCACCTGGGCGCTGCCCTCGGTCGGGCTGATCGGCACCTGGATGCTCCTCGGCCTGGCCCTCGTGCTGCTCATCTCCGGTGTGCAGCGCATACCCGTGGAACTCTACGAGGCGGCCCGGATGGACGGTGCGGGCCCCGTCCGCGAGTTCTTCGCGGTGACGCTGCCCAGCATTCGCAACGAGATCACGGTCGTCACGGTGCTCGCGGTCACCGCCGCGCTGCGCAACTTCGACCTGATCTATGTGACTACCCAGGGCGGACCGGGAAGTTCCACCGAGGTGCCATCCTTCCTCGTCTATCAGAAGGCGTTCTTCGTCGGAGACCTCGGCCTCGCCTCAGCCATGGGTGTGCTCCTGACCATGGTGATCCTCGTGCTGACAATGTTGATCCTCCGGCCATGGAGAAAAGGATGAGAACGAGCCGGGCACACGCCCTCACCGGCCAGGTGGTCGTCACCTGCGCGGCCGCGCTCGCGGTGGTCCCCCTCATCGGAGTCGTGATCATGGCATTGGGGGAGCCCGACACCCAGGACAGCACCATCAGGTTGAGCGACTCCTTCCACTTCGGCAACTTCAAGGCCGTCTGGGACCTCGCCGACATGGGAACAGCCTTGGCGACAAGCTTCAAGGTGAGCATCACAGCGACGCTGCTGACACTGCTGCTTTCGGTGCCCGCCGGCTACGCCCTCGCCCGGTTCAAGCTCCCGCTGCGCAACGCGCTGTTCTTCATCCTCCTGGCCGGACTGATGCTGCCGAACGAGTCGCTGATCATCCCGCTCTTCTTCGACTTCCGCGAGGTGGGGCTGGCCGACAACCTGATCGGCGTCGTCCTGGTGGAGACGGCGCTCGGCCTCCCCTTCGGATGCTTCTGGATGCGCACGTTCTTCCGGGACGCACCACACGAAATCACCGACGCCGGACGGGTCGACGGGGCCAACAGCTTCGTCATCCTGGTACGCCTGCTGCTGCCGATGGCAATGCCGCAACTGCTGGCGCTGATCGTCCTGTCATTCGTCTGGACCTGGAACGATCTTCTGGTGCCGCTCGTCATGCTCTCCGGCGGTCGCGAAATGACGGCACCGATGTCATTGGCCACCTTCCAGGGCCAGTACACGACCGACTACACCTACCTGTCCGCCGGCGCCATTCTGACCGCCCTCCCCGTCATTGCCGTGTACCTCGTGCTGCAACGGTCGTTCGCCCACGGGATCACCTCAGGCGCGATGAAGGGATAGTCAGCCTTGTCGGGTGGCCGGAGGGGTTTTACCCTCCGGCTCCCGCCCGCGCGGTGGGTGGCGCTTTGCCGGTTATCCTGCGCATATGTTGTCGAGGCCGGTCAAGCTGATGATCGCCGACGACCAGGCGATGATCCGGGCCGGGCTGCGGCTGGTGGTCGAGGCCGGGGCCGCCGGGACGATTACCGTGGTCGGCGAGGCCGGCGACGGTCAGGAGGCGGTGTCGTCGGCCCGTCGCCTGCGGCCGGACGTGCTGGTCATGGACATTGCCATGCCGCGGCTGGACGGGCTGTCCGCGGCACGTCAGCTGCTCGCGGACCCGCAGCCGCCGAAAATTGTGCTGCTGACCATGTTCGACACGGACGAGCACCTGCACGCGGCGCTGCGGCTCGGGGTCAGCGGGTTTCTGCTGAAGGTCTCGCCGCCGGAGCAGCTCGTGGATGCGGTCCGGATCGTGGCGGCCGGCGACGCGCTGATCGACCCGGCGGTGACGACCCGGGTCATCGCGTCGTTCGCCGCCCATCCGGTGCCGGACCCGACGCCCGAGCTCGAGACGCTGACCGCGCGGGAGCGTGAGGTGCTCGAGCTGTTGGTGCGTGGGCTGTCCAACGCGGAGATCGGTGGACGGTTGCATCTCGGGGAAGCGACCGTCCGTACCCACGTCAGCCGGATCTTCCAGAAGCTGGGGCTGCGCGACCGGGTCCAAGCGGTGGTCTACGGCTACGAGGCGGGCATCGTCCGCCGCGGCGAGTGATGGGCCGCTGGCGGCCGTCATGGCTGGACGCCCTGCTGGCCCTCGCGGTCGCCGGTGCGGGTGTCGTCGAGGCCTACGGGCGCGCCGGCCCCGGCCAGGGCCAGGTGCACCAGCCGGCCCTGGTGGCCGCGGGCGCGCTCGGTGCCGGCCTGATACTCCTGCCGCGCCGCCGGTTTCCGGTCGGGACGCTGCTGGCGTTGACCGGGCTGTCGGCGCTGCTCCGCGTCACGGTCATGGACAACGACTACCCGCTCGCCGCCTGGCAGTTCTACTCGAACCTCATCCTGGTGCACACCGTCGGCAGTCAACCGGCCGGGCCGCGGGCACGCGCCGGCGGCATCCTCGCCGTCCTCGCCGCGTACGCCCTGCTGCAGACGCTGCCCGGGCAGGACCTGGCTGAGAGCCTCATCGGCGCCATCTTCATGGGCGTCGCGTACGGCAGCGGCATCCTGCTGCGCCACCAGACCGCGCGGACCGTCCAGATGGCCGAGCAGGCGGCCCTCGCGGCCGCTGCCGAGCGCACCCGCATCGCCCGCGAGCTGCACGACGTCATCTCGCACAACGTCAGCCTGATGACGCTGCAGACCGGAGGCGTACGGATGCTCCTGGGTGCCGACCCCGCCCGCGAACGCGAACGCGACCTGCTGCGGGGTGTCGAGCGGGCCGGCCGGGACACCGTCGAGGAGTTGCGGCTGCTCCTCGGCGTGCTGCGGGACGTACCGGCGCCGTCTTTGCTCGATCGGCTGGACGCGCTGGCCGCACCGTTGCGCGCCGCCGGGCTCGACGTCCGGGTCGTCACGACCGGCCCGCCGCGGCCCCTGCCGCCGGCGCTCGTCCTGTCCGCCTTTCGTGTCGTCCAGGAGGCGCTGACCAACACGGTCAAGCACGCCCGGGCCCCGGGCGCCGAGGTGAGGATCGAGTTCGCGCCCGGCGCACTGGTCGTCGAGGTGAGCGACGAGGGCCGGGCGAGCGGCTCGGCCGGCGACGCGTCCGGCGGCAGCGGTGCGGGCCATGGGCTCGTGGGCATGCGGGAGCGCGCCGCCCTGCACGGCGGCACGCTCCGGGCCGGGCATCGGCCGGGCGGCGGCTACGCGGTCACCGCGACCTTCCCGTTCTCCGCCGGCTCCTGAGCCCACTCGGCGTCGCTCATCCGCAGCATCCGCAGGCCGATCGCGCCGGCGCCGGCGATGTACAGCAGACTGCCCAGCACCATGCCGATCGGGTAGATCGGCGCGGTGAGCGCGCCGATCACCATCGCGGCCGACGCCCACCACGGCGCCTGCCGGTTGGCCGCGAGGGCAAGACCGAGCAGCAGTACGCCGAGCAGCCCCACGAACCCGGGCACCTGGAAGCCCCACCGCGCGCCGTCGAACGCGAGTGCCTCGTCGGCCAGCCGGCTGCCGAGCTCGGGCCCGAACTGCCGTTCGAGCCTGGCATAGAAGTAGTCACCGAGCATCAATGCCGAGAAGTTGACGATGCCGAGCAGCGCGGCCGCCCCGGCGACATGCCCGAAAACCAGAGCACGCCGCCGTACCATGTGGATCATCCCGATGATGCCGGGCACGAGCAGCACCCAGCTCCAGTGCAGCAACGCGGCGCTCACCGACACTTGCCCGGGATGGCGCCCGTAGGCCCCGTCCGCGGCATCACCGGCCCGCAGCGCCGGGTCGACGAGCACCCCCGCGACGTAGAAGAAGGGAGCGGCGAGAAGGCAGACCGCGGCGAACAGCCGACGGAATCTATGCGGCATGACGACCTTCCGGATTGAGCAAACCTGCGTCGAGCCAAGACCGTAGGCCCGCGCGGACCCCGCCGTCGTCAGCCGCGACGCTGACCGGGTATCAGCGCCGACGCGGATGTGCCGGCCTGTGTCCTCGTACGACATCGGCAACCGCGGTCCTGGCAGGCTTTCATGTGCCCCTGGTGATCTTCCGGATCTTGCCGAGGCGCTCGGCTGCGGACCGTCAACGTCAGGCCCAGCTCCTGGCGGCGCTGCCACTGCGCCGGCAGCAGTGCCTCGGTACGACGCCGAAGCCTCCGCGCCTGACATCAGCGATGGCCGCGTCGATCGCCCTGATGACGGCGTTGGACTCCTCAACACAGGTCGCCTTCCTCCCGCAATCACGACACCCTGTGTCGTGTATTTGCGTAGAATTTTCGTGTGCGTGCGGATCGGTTGGTCTCGCTGGTGTTGCTGCTGCGCCAGCGTGGGCGCATGTCCGCCCAGACGCTGGCCGGCGAGCTCGAAGTGTCCACTCGCACCGTGCTGCGCGACATCGAAGCACTCTCCGCCGCTGGTGTCCCGGTCTACGCCGAGCGCGGCCGTCACGGCGGCTTCGCCCTGCTCCCGGGCTTCCGCACCGAACTCACCGGCCTGAACCAGAACGAGGCGCTTGCTCTGCTGACGGCCGGATCGAGTCGCGGCGAGCAGATCTTCGGCCTCAGCTCCGCGCTCGCTTCGGCCATGCGCAAGGTGCTCGATGCCCTCCCCGAGGGCCACCGAACCACCGCAAGCGACGCGGCCCAGCGCTTGCTCATCGACCCCGAGACCGACCTCCTGTCGCGCTGCCAGATCACCGAAGAGATCCCCGAGGCCGTCATGGTCGAGGTTCGACATGCGGTGCTGGCCGGGCACAAGCTGCGCATCCGCTACGCGGCCGCCAATCGGGACCCGGCATGGCGCACAGTCGACCCGATCGGCCTCGTCACCGTGAGAGACAAGGGCTACTTGCTCGCCACCGTCTCCGGCGCGGACCGCACGTACCGGCTGTCCCGGATTCTGACCGCCGAGGAACTTGCCGAACCCGCCGAACGACCGAGCAACGTCGACCTGGATCAGCTCTGGCAAGAACGCAGCGCTCGATTCCGCGCGGGCGATGATCAGGTCACCGTGCTGATGCGGATGCACCCGGCGCGGCGGGAAGAACTGGTGGGAACCACCCTGGCCATCGTCTCCGAGGAGTCCGAACCCGATGGCTGGCTACGGCTGGAAGCGACCTTCCAAGACTCACGCCACGCCGAATGGGCACTGTGGCAGCTCGGCATCGGCGCCGAAGCCCTAGCGCCGCAGTCGTTGCGAGCCGCACTGCGCGATCGCGCCGCAGCCTTTGCCCGTCGCTACGAAGACTCGTCCTGAGCCGACCGGGCACCGGCCAGGCCGGCCGGCCGCCGATCAGCGGTCTGCCTGTCCTCGGCCGGAAGCGGTCCAAGCACATCGCGGGGGCGAGCTCCGCGGCATCGACAAGGTCGTCGGCTGATCTCGTTCCGGCCGGATGGCGCCGCGGGGGCGGAATCGATCGATGCCGCCCCCGCCATGGTCAGCGGGGTGCCGCGACGTCGAGGAGTATCTTCAGCAGCTCCTGTGGCGTGTCGCGCATGAGGTTGTGGCCGCCGGCCAGCGCGTGCGTCGTCCAGGAGGGATCGTCGCGCAGTCGTTGGTAGACCGGGGTGAACGGGGACTGAGCTTCCCACCCCGCGGCGTACAGGTAGTCGCGGCGGCGGAGGTGTGCGAGGTCTCCGGTGAGCCGGAGCGGCTGGAGCAGTGAGGCGATCGGGTGGGGTGTGGCCCGCGCGTCGAAGAACGGCAGCGGTCGCACCCCGTAGCCGTTGTCCACCACATCGAGGTACCACTGCCGCTCCTGGTCGGACACGAGGCTCCAGCAGGAGTCGCCGTCATTCGGGACCATGGCGTCCACGTACACCAGGGAGTCGACGCGTTCGGCCGCGCGGTCGGCGACCCCGGTGATCACCATGCCGCCGTAGCTGTGGCCGACCAGCACGGCGTCGCGGATGTTCTCGGCGGCGAGCACGGCGGTGACGTCCTGGATGTGTGTGTCGAGGTTGACGCCACCGTGCAGGAGGTGGCTGCGTTCGCTGAGCCCGGTCAACGTCAGCGGGTGGACGGTGTGCCCATGGGCGCGAAGGTCTTGGGTGGCCTCCTCGAAGCACCAGCCGCCGTGGCACATCCCGGGAACGAGTACGAAGTTCGCCATGATCCTCTCCTTGTCGTTGTCAGACGCTTGTGGTGGGCCGGGCGGTGTGGCGCCGCGAGGTGACCGGCGTACGGCCGGCGGCGACAGCGATCACGGCGGCGGTGGCGCACAGGATCGCGGTCCATGCCAGGGCGGCCCTGGTCGAGGTGTGGTCGGCGAGCGCACCGGCGAGCCACGGGCCGGCGGTCTGGCCGGCCGCGAACACGGTCGTGAAGACGGCGAGCGTCGGGGTCCAGTCGCCCGGTGCGGTACGGACCTTGATCAGGGCGGTGACGGCGGCGGGGACACTCATGAACGTGGCCCCGTACACCAGGCCGGAGACGAGGACGACCGCGGGCGCGGGCGATGCCAGCGCCAGGGCCGCTCCACCGCTCAGCACCGCGAGCAGGGTGGCGAGGGCGCGGGTGCCGGGCCATCCGGCGATCGGGCGGCTCCACAGCACCGGCGCCGCCGCGACGGCCGAGCCGAGCACGGTCCAGGTGAGCATGACCTGGGTGCGGGAAACGTGCTGGTCGGCGAGGTAGGCGGACAGAAACGTGATGTAGGTGATGTACCCGGCGGCGAACAGCAGATAGGCCACCGCCGGTATCCACAGCGGGCGCACGCGGGCCCGCCCAGCCGCGGCCTGCTGGTCGCCGCCCGTGTCCGCCGCGGTCCAACTCGCCGCCGCGGCCAACGCGGCGGCGCCGGCCAGCAGGACCCACGCCAGGCGCCAGTGTTCGCCGAGCGCGGGGATGCTCAGGCCGCTGACGGCGATGCCAAGCCCGGTGCCGGCGAAGTACACGGTGATGGGCGCGGCCGATCCGGCGGCGGCGGCGATATGCGAGGCGATCACGCCGCCCGCGATGAACACCACCGCGCCGGCCGCGCCGGCCAATGTTCGCGCGACCAGCAGCGCCAGGTAGTTGTCGCTGACGGCGGTGGCCGCCAGGAAGCCGGCCACCAGGGCCATGCTGACGCGGAAAGCGGTGCCGGCGCCCCAACGCCGGACCGCCATGGGCGTGGCGAGGGCGCCGAGCAGGTAGCCCAGGCCGTTGGCGGCGCTCATCGCGCCGGCCTCGGAAAGGGTCCAGTGCAGGTCGTCGCGCATGGCCGGCAGGAGCAGTCCGTAGGCGAAGCGGGCCAGTCCGAGCGCCGAGGCGGTGCCCAGGGCCAGGCGGCAGGCACGCCACGTCACCCTTGGCGCGGCCGCGGGTAGCGTCCGCGTTGCTGACACGTAAACCCCCTAGATCGAACCGATCGGTACGAACTCGAATGCTAGCAGAAGGGCGAACCGATCGGTACGATCTATGCCATGCCCGTACCCAAGGGATCGACGATCGATCCGGAGCGCACCCGCGCGGCGATCCTCGCGGCGGCCACCCCGGTGCTGTACGAGCGGGGGCTCGACGGCATCGGCGTCGCCGAACTGTGCGCCGGCATCGGGGTGTCGAAGGAGACGCTCTACCGGCACTTCGGCACCAAGGACGGCCTCGTCGAAGCGGTGCTGGAGGCCCGCAGCGACCGGGTGATGCGATGGCTGTCCGATGCCGTAGCGGCCGCCGGGAGCGACCCACGGGACCAGCTCTCGGCAGTGTTCGACGCGCTGCAGCACTGGTACGACGAGCCGGCCTTCCGCGGCTGCGCGATGCTGAACGCGGCCGCCCAGCACCACGTCGACGCCGTACGCGCGATCACCGCACGCCACCTCGACCGCTATCTCGAACTCTTGACCGGCATCGCCAGCCGGGCAAACGCGGCCGATCCCCACCTCTTGGCGCGCCAGCTGCTCATGCTCGCCGAGGGGGCGACCACCGTCGCCGCTCACTACGATCGGTCCAACGCCGGCGAACACGCGCGGCGGGCCGCGTTCGCCTTGCTGTCGGCAGCGGCCAGCTAGATCATCTGCTGGCCGAGCTTGTGCCAGCCGGCCCTGGCCGAGGCCGTCTCGGCCTGGACCCGCTAGGCCGCGCTCAGGCTCGCCGCAAGGCCGTCCAGGACCATGGCGAGGCGCCGCTCGAAGGCCGCGCCGTCCTCGGCGACACCGGCCACCCGCCGCAGATGCGGGTGCTGGCCGTCGCCGAAGAGCTGGGAGAGGTACGGCGCGATCCAGTCCCGCCAGGCGTCCTCGTCCATCGCCATGCGGCGCCGGGCCGCCAGGTCGGCCAGCTCCGCCCGCACGAAGCCGTGCGTGAACTGCAGCGTGGTGGAGACCAGGTCGAGCATCCGGTCGGCGGGCAGGCCCAGCGCGGCGACGCTCGCCATGGCGTACTCCGTCATGCGCGACGCGTTCGGCCCCAGCGTCGGGCGCGGGCCGAGCCGGCTCACCCACGGGTGGCGGTGGTGCGGCGCCCGGGTGCGCCGGGCCAGCTCAGCCAGCTCCGTGCGCCAGTCCTCGGCCGGCGTGGTACCGAGGTCGAGCTCGCCCCGCCGCTGAGCTCGATGAGGTTTCAGACCGCGGCGAGGGCCTTGGTGATGTTCCACTCGGCCAGGTCCAGCATCCACTGCCGATTCGGGAAGTCGGTGTCCGCGATACGCAGTGGACCCTCGATCAGCGACAGCACCTGGGCATACCGGTAGAGCTCCAGCCTGCGGGGGTCGAGATCGACCGGACGCAGAGCCGCGTACGCGTCGCCGAAACGCAGTTGCAGGAAGGCGTGCTCCCACTCCACGTCGAAGTACGTCAACCCCTCGATATCGACCATGGCGGGTTCGCCGGAGGGCGTGACGAGCACGTGATCCGGTCCGAGTTCGCCGTGTACCAGCCCGTATTCCTCGCGCGCGGTGATCGCGCGACGCAGGTGACGTACATGCTCGGCGATCCGTTCGTGCGCGTCGGCGAGCCGGGCGTCGCGGACAGCCGCCGCGTCGAGGTGAGCCAGCGCCCGGTCCGTGATGACGTCCTCGGCGCGCCGGGCCTGGGACGCCTCGCCACGGGCGATGGCGGCGAGTTTGCCGTAGTGCGGGCCGAACGTGGTGTGCATGCGGCGCAAGGAGTCACCAAGTGCGGACAGCGGTGCCGCGGCTGCCGCCGGGTCTCGCTCCATCAGCGCTTCGAGCGTCACCGCACCGACATCCTCGACCAGCGCGATGTCGGCGGGGAGATAGCGGCCGTCGCGGTCGAGCATCAGCAGGCGCGGTGTCCGCACGCCCGCAGCCGTGAGGGCCGAGTGGTTGGCGGCGAACAGTTCGGCGCCGGACGCGTCGGTGAACGGATCGTCCGGGACAGCCGATGACGGCGGCCAGTAGTTTTCGCCCGGCGCCCACACGTAGAGCATTACCGTCGTCTGGTCGTCCAGCCGGAGCCGGTAGACACCCTTCTTGCTGCCGCCGGTCAGCCGGTCCAGGGCAGCGATGCTGCGGTCACTGCCCAGTTGTTCCGCCACCAGGTCGCGCACATCATCCGGTCGCAGAAATGCCCGTGTCATGATCGCCTTTCGTCAGGTTGGCCCGGACATGTTGCCCGACGGAGCAGCACGGCGCAATCGAGTTGTCACCAGCGGCCGCCCCTCCTTGCTGTCGACATCGCTGTCCCTGCTCGACGAGTGACCCGCGGTCGCGCTACCGCCGCTCGAGGGTCGGCGCGTGCAGCAGCGGCAGCAGGATCTCGTCGACGACGGCGGTCACCATCGCCTCGTCGGGGACCGTGCCGTCGATGGCGCGGTTGCGCAGCAGGGCCGGTCCGACGTCGGCGATCAGCTCGGTGACGGACCCGGGGTCGATCTCGCCGCGGTCGGCTGCGGCGCGCAGGATCGCGGTGATCGCGCGGCGGGCGGGGGCGAAGATCCGCTCGTCGGCCAGGCGGCGGCAGTCGTGACCGGCCTCGACGGCGACGGCGTGGAAGGCGATGCCCTTGGTGACGGCGAACGCGGCCCGCAGCGCGTGGAGCACAGCCAGCAGGTCGGCCCGCAGGCCGAGACCGAGCGGGGTCTCCGGGACCGCCGGCAGGCTCTCCCGCAGCGCGTCAAGCACGAGCGCCTCCTTGCTGTCCCAGCGGCGGTACAGCACGGGCTTGCTGGTGCCGGCGGCGACGGCGACCCGGTCCATGGTGAGTCGGGCGTAGCCGAACGCGCCGATCTGGTCGAAGACCGCGTCGAAGATCGCCTGTTGCAGCTCGTTGCCGCGGCGTCGGGTCATGACGTCATCCTCCCCTGCCACCGGCCCTCACCCACACAAGAAACCGATCCGTTTCTTATTTGCCCCTCCGGTGCTATCGTGCTCCAGGATACCAATCCGTTTCCTAATCGTGGCAACGCCAGCCGGAGGTCACGTGTCCACGTCCGATTCCGCAACGCCCCGGGACCACTCCGGGCCGGTCCTCACCGCGATCGCGGTGAGCCAGCTGATGGTGGTCCTCGACTCCAGCGTGGTGAACATCGCGCTGCCGGCCATCCGGGCCGACCTCGGCTTCTCGCCCACCGGCCTGTCCTGGGTGCTCAACGCATACACCCTCACGTTCGGCGGCCTGCTGCTGCTCGGCGGGCGAGCCGGCGACATCCTCGGCCGGCGCCGGATGTTCCTGGCCGGCATCCACATCTTCACCCTGTCGTCGCTGTTGGCCGGGCTCGCGCCCAACGCCTCGGTGCTGGTCACCGCCCGCGCCCTGCAGGGCATCGGCGGCGCGATCGCCTCGCCGACCGCGCTCGCGCTCATCGCCACCAACTTCGCCGGCCCGGCCCGGGCCAGGGCGATCGGCGTCTACGGCTCGGTCTCAGGCGCCGGCGGCGTGGTCGGCATGATTCTCGGCGGCGTGCTCACGCAGTGGACCTCGTGGCGGTGGACGATGTTCGTCAACGTCCCGATCGGGGTATTCGTCGCGATCCTCGCCACACGCTTCATCAAGCCGTCCGGCCGGGCGACCGGCCAGTTCGACGTCGCCGGGGCGCTGCTGTCCACGGCGGGCGTCACCGCTCTCACGTACGGGCTGATCCGCACGCCCGGACACGGCTGGGGTGACCCGCAGGCGCTCGCGGCGCTCGCCGTCGGGGTGGTGTTGCTGGTCGGCTTCGTGCTGATCGAGGCCCGCCACAGCGACCCGCTCATGCCGCTGCGGCTGTTCACCCACCGCAACCGGGTCAGCGCCAACCTGCTGCTGTTGCTGCTCGGCGGCACCATCTTCGGCACCTTCTTCTTCGTCACCCAGTTCCTGCAGAACATCCTGCGCATGGACGCGTTCGCGGCGGGCTTCGCGTTCGTGCCGTGGGGCGTCGGCATCTTCGCGTTCTCGCAGCTGGTCAAGCCGCTGTCAGACCGCTTCGGGGTCAAGCCCGTGCTGATCGCCGGCGCGCTGAGCACCGCGATCGCCACGATCTGGCTGAGCCGCATCACCGACCACAGTGGATACTGGACGGCCGTCTTCGGGCCGATGGCCCTCTTCGGCATCGGCATCGGCCTGCAGTTCGCGCTGATCACCCGGATCGCGCTGAGCGACGTGCCGCCGCAGATCGCCGGCGCCACCTCCGGTGTGCTCAACGTGTCGCAGCGCCTCGGCGCGTCGTTCGGGCTCGCGGTGCTGGTGGCGGTCTTCGGCAGCGTCGTGGCCGGATCCGGCCACAACCCGGCCGACATCACGCACGGCTACCGGGTCGCGTTCTTCGTCGGCATCGGCTACACGGTCGCCGCGCTGCTGCTGGCCGTCTTCGGCCTCACCACCGCGCCGAAGCCGGCCCCGCGGCCCGCGCCGGATCTCGCCGAGTCACCCGCGTAGAGATGTCGAACCGTCCACCAGCCTGCGCGGGTGAGGTGGCTGGCGGCCGGACGGGGCAGGTAGCCGACTACCACGCAACGATGTCTTCCGTACGAAGGATCAGAAGCCTTGGCCCATCTGAAGATACGCGCAATGGCATCCGCTGGACGTCGCCGGCATTCCATCGCAAGACGCGTCAGCTTGGCCGGTGCCACCGAGGAGAGTACGGCGGCCGGAATCTACGGCGTCATCGTCAGCGCGGCCGTCATGGCATCCTCCCACGCCGGCTCGGCGACGGCCCTCGTCGTGGCAGTAGCGGTCACACTGATCGTCTACTGGAGCGCCGAACGCTACGCCCGGCTGGTGGCGGAGCGCATCCACGAAGGCCATCGGCCGGCCTGGCGCCAAGTTGGGCAACAGCTGACCACCGGATGGGAGATCGTGACCGCCTCCGCTCTGCCCGTGGCCGTCCTCGTCGTGCTGCGCCTGATGGGCATCGACCTGTACCTCGCGGTGATCTGGGCGTTGGTGTGCAGCACGCTGCTACTGTGCCTGGCCGGCTGGGACGTGGGTCGACGCGGTCAGCTCACCGGCCCCGAGCGACTGGCGTCGGCCGCGGCCACCGGAATGTTCGGCGTCATGATGATCTTGCTCAAGGTTGTCCTGCACTGAACGGGCCGGCGGCGAGCACGGTGACATCCGGGCCGGCCCGGCGCGCGGCCTCGGCGAGGAGCCGGCTCCGGCCGGTCCCGGTGAGCATGACGAGCGCCGCGCCGTCGCGGCGGACACGGCCGAACCGCTCGGCGATCGCGGCGAGCCGCGGCTCGCGGTCCAGCAGCAGCGCGGCGAAGGCCCGATCTACGGCGTCGCGGCCGCGTTCGCTCACCCCGGCGTCCGCCCGGTCACCGGGCTCCTCGTGCCGCCCCGGCGAAGTGCTCGGCGAGGGCTGCCAGGACCTCGGCCGAGCGGCTGCTCACGAAGAAGTGACCGCCCTCGAAGACCTTGAGGCCGAACGGCTCCTGCGAGTACTGCTCCCATTCCCGCGCCTCGTCGACGGTGGTATGCGGATCCCGATCCCCGGTGAAGACCGTGATCGGGCACGGTCGCGGGCCGCCCGGCGCGTACCGGTAGGTCTCCACCGCGCGGTAGTCGCTGCGCAAGGTGGGCATGATCATGGCCAGCACCTCCGGGTCCCGCAGGAGTGCGGCCTCGGTACCGCCGAGCGAACGGATCTCGGCGGCGATCCTCGCGTCGTCGCCCAGGTGCACCCTCTCCGGTTTGTGCACGTGGGGTGCCCGGCGCCCGGAGACGATGAGGCGCAGGGACTGGTCCGGACGGTCCCGCCGGATCCGCCGGGCCACCTCGAACGCGATGACAGCACCCATGCTGTGCCCGAAGAGGGTCAGCGTCTGCCGGGACCACGATCGCATGGCCTGGTGGACGCGGTCGGCCAGCACGTTGATGTCGTCGATGCAGGGTTCCCCGCGGCGGTCCTGGCGGCCCGGATACTGCACCGAGACGACGTCCACGTCCGGGGCCAGGGCCCGTGCGACGGGAAGGAAGTAGCTGGCGGCACCGCCCGCGTGCGGGAAGCAGACAAGGCGGTTCGCAGCCGTGGCCGCCGCCTCGAACCGCCGGAACCATAGCGACTCGTCGTTCATGTCGTCCTAACTGGTCGGCCGGGGAACCCGGAGGATGACGATCGAGGTGAGCGGCAGGCGCATCCCCGGCACGATCGGCGCGGGCGCACCGGCGTGCCGGTCATAACCGCCCCGCCCCGAACCACGTCTCGGCCGGGCGACCGGTGTCCGGCAGGATCTGCCGGGGCTGACCGGACGTGCTGTGGCGCGGCCGCCACTCCCGCGGGTAGCCCAGCGACACCTCCTCGAAGCGGACCCCGTCGTGCCAGGTGGTCCTGGGGATGTGCAGGTGTCCGTAGACCGTGACCACGGCGCCGAAGCGCGTGTGCCAGTCGGCCGTGCGCTCGGTGCCGCACCACTGAGCGAAGATCGGGTAGCGCAGGATCCGCAGCGGAGTGCGCACCAGGGGGTAGTGGTTGACGAGCACGGTGGGCAGCGCGGGATCGCAGCTCGCCAGGCGTCGCTCCGTTTCCGCCACCCGGGACTCGCACCACGCCTCCCGGGTCGGGAAGGGATCGGGGTGCAGCAGGATCTCGTCGGTGCACACCACGCCGGTCTCGTGCGCCCGGTCCAGCGCCTCCTCCTTGGTGCGCAGGTCCGGGGGCAGGAACGTGTAGTCGTACAGCAGGAACAGGGGCGCGACACGGACCGGCCCGTCGGGTGACTGCCACACCGGATACGGGTCCTCCGGCGTCACCACACCCAGGTTCCGGCAGAGCTGGACCAGGGCGTCGTACCGCGCGACGCCACGCGACGTCACCGGGTCGTCGGGCGGGGTCCACAGCTCGTGGTTGCCGGGTGCCCACACCACCTTGGCGAACCGCTCGGCGAGGCGGCCCAGCGCCCATTCCACATCGGCGAACCGCTCCGCGACGTCCCCGGGGACCAGGAGCCAGTCGTCGGGCGACTCCGGGCGCATCCGAGCCACGATCTCGCGGTTCTCCGCATACCCGACGTGCAGATCGCTGATCGCGAACAGTTTGCCACCCACCGTCATTCGCGAATTCCAGCGGCGAGCCGGGACAGCACGACCCGACCCCGGTCAATCGCTGAACAGGTTTCGATCACAGACATGCGGCGCTGTTTCCCTCGTAACGGAATGCCGGTCGGAACGGTTTCCGAAGATTGTATTTCCGAGGCCCGTCCCCGGTGCTGTCGCCGGCATATCGCAGATGCCTCGCCACAAGACAACAGCGCGCTACGGGAACGATATGTGGACCTGCGACCATCTTGCGGTGTAGACCCCCTCAACTCCCCGAAGGATCGTTGTGGCTGATCAGATTGCCGTCACGCCGCGGCTCGCCGAATACGTGCGGGAGATGTCCCTGCGGGAGGATGACCTCCTGCGCGAGCTCCGCGAGGAGACCTCCGGCCTGCCGGGCGGGCGGGCCATGCAGGTGCTCGCCGAGGAGGGTCAGCTGCTCGCGCTTCTCGCCGGCCTCGTCAATGCCCGTGCCGTACTGGAGATCGGAACATTCACGGGCTACAGCACGCTATGCCTGGCACGCGCCCTCCCGCCGCAAGGGCGTGTGGTCACGTGCGACGTCACCGATCGCTGGCCGGCGATCGGCGCGCCGTACTGGCGCCGGGCAGGAGTGGCGGATCGCATCGACCTGAGGGTCGCGGATGCTGCCGAGACCCTGGAGAAGATTCTGGCCGAGGACGGCCGGGGCGTCTTCGACCTCGTGTTCGTTGACGCCGACAAGGCCAACTACCGGCGCTACTACGAGCTTTCCATCGCGCTCGTCCGGCCCGGCGGTCTGATCGTCGTGGACAACACGTTGTTCTTCGGACGGGTGGTGGATCCGGACCTGCAGGACCCGGACACCGTAGGCGTCCGCGAGCTCAACGCCGTCCTCCGCGACGACGACCGGGTGGAGCTGAGCATGCTGGCCGTTGCGGACGGCATCACCCTCGCCCGCCGCCGGCTCGCTTGACCAGTCATGCGGCGGCTCGGGCCAGGGTGCGACTCCCCTCGAAGCCGACTGCTTTCGCACGCCGAACCTGCTCAGCCGCCCCATCGCCTCGACGTAGTATCCGGACAGCTCTTCCCGATACATCCGCTCGCGAGCGAACACCCAGCTCAGGCGGTCCATCGTGTACTGGCCGACGCCATGCGTGCGCAGCAGGTGCAGATCGGCCAGCTCATCCAGCAGCTCCTCCGCCCGGCCCAGCGAGCATTCGAGCAGCACGGCCACCACGCGGGGGCGGATGGGCTGCTCCGTGATCATGCTGAGCCGCCGGAACACCGGACGCAGGTCCGTCCCGTCCCGGGAGCAGCGCGGAAGGGCGTCGTACACATGGCTCAGCGCCGTTCGTACGGCCATGTCGTTCACCTTCAGCTCGTCCAGGATCCGCTGCGGGTCCGAGAGCCGGCAGGCGAAGTCGACGAGGCTGCGGCCTGGCCGGCGCTGCAGACGGACGCCGGCGATGCGAAGCGCCAGGGGCAGGCCCTCGCAGGCCCGGACGATGGCTCGGGCGGCTTCGGGCTCGGCGGCGACCCGGGGTCCGCCGATGACGCCGGCGAGCAGCTCGATCGAGTCGTCCTCGTCCAGCGGGTCCAGCAGGACGGCACAGGAGCCGCTGAGGTCGGCGAGGGCGTTGCGGCTGCCGATCAGCACCCGGCTGTCGCCGGAGCCGGGGAGCAGCGGGCGCACCTGGGAAGCGTCGCAGACCTCGTCCAGCACGATCAGGACCCGGCGCTGCGCGATCATCGACCGGTAGAGCGAGAACCGGTCGGTGGCCTCGGACGGGATGGCCCCGGGCGGCAGCCCGAGACTGATCAGGAATCGCTGGACCACGTAGTCGGGATCAGCGCTCGAGCGTTGCGAGCCCGCGAAACTGGCGTAGAGCTGACCGTCGGGGAAATCGCCGCGGGCCGCGTGGGCGACCCGTAGCAGCAGGCTGGTCTTGCCGATCCCGGCGGCGCCGGTGATCGCGGCCGCCATCACCGCCTGCCCCGCCGGCCCGGGCGAAGTGAGCAGGTCGCGCAGCTTCCGGGTCTCTGCGGCACGCCCGGTGAAACCATAGGTCTCGGGCAGGAGTTGGGCGGGTGTCTCGGACGGAAGCTGGACGGTCGTCTCGGGCTTCTCGCCCTCCGCGCCGGGCTGCGGCTCACCGCGCTGCGCAGGGACATTGACGACCACGGTCTCGTCCTCGCCGCGCAGGATGCGACGCTGGATTTCCCGCAGCTCCGCGCCGGGCTCCATGCCGAACTGACTGCCCAGCTCGGCGCGGGTGTGCTGGAAGAGCTCGAGCGCCTCCAGTTGCTGACCCGACCGGAACAGGGCGAGCATGAGGCGGCCCACGAAAGCCTCGTTCAGCGGCTGCTCCCAGACGATCCTCCGCAGCTCCGGCAGCACCTCGGCATGCCGGCGCAGGGCCAGCTGCATGTCCAACCGGCATCCCAGCGCCTCCAGCCGCAGCTCCTCCAGGTGGACGCCCTCGGACGCGTGCAACAGCCTGGATGGCACGTCCAGGAACGGGTCGTGTCGCCACAGGCTGAGCCCTCGGTCGATCTCCGCCACCGCGCCCGGCAGGTCGTCGGCCTGGGCGAGCTCCTTCGCCACCCTTCGGTGTGCCAGGAACCGGCCCAGGTCGGTGTCCTCCTCCCGAACCCGGATCAGGTAGCCGGGCGGTTGCGTCACGATCCGCTCGGCACCGGCCTTGTTGAGCACCTGACGCAGTCGCATGACGTAGGTCCGGATCGTTGCCGCCGCGCTCGGGGGAGGCGCGTCGTCCCAGACGAACCGTGCGATCCGATCCACGGTGACAACCTTGTTGGGATTGAGGAGCAATGTGGCCAGCACTACACGCTGCCGCGGGGCGGAAATGGCCACCTCCGTGTCTCCCGATCGCACCATCAACGGACCGAGAACGAGAAATTCCACGACCTGTTCCTCACGAAATGCACAGTTCCCCGAGCACGCCTGAACTCCGACAACGAAATTTATTCAGACCGTAACCGTGAACTTGAACCATCCGGGACGGGGCAGTAATCGGAAGTAGACGGAAATAAGCGGACCAGTGACGCCGACAAGCATGACCGGAGCGGGAGCGGTGGGCAAGTCACCGAGGTAAATATCCATATACTCAAAAAAAGCAAGAAGCCCTGGGTCGCGGAACGGACGATGTGCTGGCAAACCCGCCGATCGAGCCAAGGGCTCCCGTGCGGCGTCAGCGAGCGGCGCCCGGGCCGGCCGCCGATACGCCGGCGAGATCCGCGGCGTCGAGCCGCATCGTCGTCAAACCCTTCCATTCGGCGGGAAGCAAATGGAGTCGCTGCACCCCCTCCGCCTCCGGCGCGCACAGGGTGTCCCGGCAGCCGCACGACACGTCGTCGAACCCGGAGAACCGGTAGGCGACCTCCATCATCCGGTTGCGGTCCGTGGGCCGGAAATCGGCGACGAGGTGCACCGACGCCCGCGCCGCCTGGTCTCCCAGCCACCCCAGGATCGCCGATCCCGCCCCGAAGGAGACGACACGGCAGGAGGTGGCCAGCAGCCGAAGATGCCAGACGGCCGGGTGCCTCTCGATCAGGACGACGCCGACGGCACCGTGCGGCCCGAACCGATCGGTGAGGGCTGCCACCAGCACCTCGTGGTGGGGGTCCCGCAGCAACCCGCGCAGGGTCTCGTCCGAGTAGTGCACCCCGGTGGCGTTCATCTGGCTGGTGCGCAGCGTGAGCTCCTCGACCCGGGACAGCTCCTCCTCGCTCGCCCGCCCGATGCGCAGCACGAGGTCGAGCGAGCGCAGGAATTCGTCGTCCGGGCCGTTGAACTCGGCGCGCTCAGCGTCACGCCGAAACCCGGCCTGGTACATCTGCCGGCGGCGGCGCGAGTCCACGGTGTCGGCCGCCGGGCTAAACTCCGGCAGGTCGAGGAGCGAGTCGGCCACCTCGGCCGGATAACAGCGGACCTCCGGAAGGTGGTGAGCGACCTCGGCGCGCTCGGCCGGCTGGTCGTCGATGAACGCCATGGTCTTCGGCGCGAAGTTCAGCTGCTCGGCGATGCGACGGACCGCGTCCGACTTGCGTCCCCAGCCGATCTCGGGCAACACGAAGTACTCCGCGATGCCGAGCGCCTCCAGCCGTGACCAGGCCATGTCGTGCTCGTTGCGGCTGGACACCGACTGCAGGATGCCCCGCGCGTCGAGACCCACGACGGCGTCCCGGATCGAGTCGGCGAGCACCACCTCACCGTCCTCCAGCAGGGTGCCCTGCCACAACGTGTTGTCCAGGTCCCAGACGAGACACTTCACAGTGGTCGGCGGCGTGGACGACGGGTTCGCCGTCATGGTCAACCCCTCTGTCACTTGGTGGCCAGCACGTGGTCGGCCAGCAGCAGCTGGCACATCTCGTTGCTGCCCTCGATGATTTCCATACATTTGGCGTCCCGGTAGGCGCGGGCCACCATGTGCCCGTCCCGGGTAGCGGCGGAGGCCAGGACCTGGACGGCGATGGCCGAGCCCCGCGCAGCCTGGGTCGCGCTCACGTGCTTGGCGAGCACGGTGGCGAGCACCTGGTCCGCGGAGCCCTCGTCCCAGCACCGGCTGGCGTGCTCGCAGGCGCGGGTCGCGGCCTGCTCCGCCATCAGCAGGTCTGCGAGGTGCCGGGCGACGAGCTGGTGGCTGCCCAGCGGCCGTCCGAACTGCTCCCGTGATCTGGCGTGGGCGCCCGCCGCCGCCAGGCAGGCGCGGAGGATGCCGACACAGCCCCAGGCGACCGACATCCGGCCGTAAGCGAGTGCCGTGGTCACCAGCAGCGGCAGGAACTGGCCACCACCGCCGAGCAGGCTCGTCGCCGGCAGCCGCACCCGCGTCAGCCGGATGTCGGCATGGCCGGCCGCCCGGCAGCCCAGCGGATCGGCGATGCGCTCGACCTGGACGCCCGGCTCGCGGGTGGGCACCACCACGGCACCGGCGCCACCGTCGCCGAGAATGCCGACCACCACCACGATGTCGGCGTACGCGGCCGCGGTCGACCAGGTCTTGATGCCGTCGACCACGACCGAGTCGCCGTCGCGGACGATCCGGGTCGTGATCGCCGACAGGTCGCTGCCGGCCTGCGGCTCGCTGAAGGCGACCGCGGCGAGCTCCCCGCCGGTGAGGCGGGTCAGCAGGCCGGAGCGCTGCTGTTCGGTGCCCAGCCGATCGATGGTCCAGGCGGCCATACCCTGCGACGTCATGATGCTGCGCAGGGAGGAGCAGAGGCTGCCGACGTGGGCGGTGAACTCACCGTCCTCCGCGCTGTCCCAGCCGAGCCCGCCGTGGGCGGTGGCTACCTGGGGGCACAGGTACCCGGCCGCGCCGAGCCTCACCAGCAGCTCCCGGGGAAGCAGGCCGGTACGGTCCCAGCTCTCCGCCCGGTCACCGACGAGATCTGTGAGCAGCACGCGAGCCGCGGCGAGACCGTCAGGCACCGCTCGCCCCCGCGGCACCGCGCAGGCGGTACACCAGCGCCACCATGCTGGCGACGGTACGGAAGTTGTCGAGGCGCAGGTCGGCACCGCGGATGGAGATCCCGTGGGTCTGCTCCAGGTGCACCACCAGCTGCATCGCGAACAGCGACGAGAGCCCGCCGGCCGCGAAGAGATCCACCCGCGGATCCCAGGACCGCTTGGTCTGTGCCTCCAGGAAACGGAGAATGTCCTTCTCCACCTCGCCGCTGTCCGCCGTCGCGTCGTGAACGCCCAGCTGGGTCATCGCATCCATCTCCCTGATCAGTTCGTGTACTCGTAGAAACCCCGGCCGGACTTGCGACCGTGCTGCCCCAGCCGCACCTTCTCGAGCAGCAGTTCGCACGGGCGACAACCCTCGTCACCGGTGCGTTCGAAGAGAACCCGCAGCGAATCGACAAGGTTGTCGATGCCGATCAGGTCGGCGGTGCGCAGCGGGCCGGTGCGGTGGCCGAGGCAGTTCTCCATGAGCGTGTCGACGGCCTCGACGCTCGCCGTGCCCTCCTGCACGATGCGCGCCGCGTCGTTGATCATCGGGTGCAGGACCCGGCTGGTGACGAAGCCCGGCGCGTCCTTGACGACGATCGGCTGCTGCCCCAGCGCGGCCAGGGAACGCCCCAGGGCCGCCATGGTGTCCTCGCCGGTGCGGACTCCGCGAATGACCTCGACCGTCGGGATCAGGTACGGCGGGTTCATGAAGTGGGTACCCACCACCTCCTCCGGCCGCTCGGCGAAGGAGGCGAGCTCGTCGATCGGGATCGAGGAGGTGTTGGAGACCAGCGGCGTGCCGGGTCGCACCGCGGCCGACAGCTCCGCGATCACCTTCGCCTTGATCCGCGGATCCTCCGTGGTCGCCTCGATGACGACGGTGCGCTCGGCGACACCACCGGCCGTGGTGGCGGTCTCGAGCACGCCGGTCGCCGCGTCGGCCGAATGCCGGCCCATCAGCTGGGCCATCCGCAGCTCCGCGGCGATCCGCGCGCGGGCGTCGTCCAGCCGGGCCTCGTCGACGTCGACCAGCAGGACCGGCAGCCCGCGGACGAGGGCCAGGGTGGCGATCCCGACGCCCATGACGCCCGCACCCACCACGGCGATGCGTTGACCGCCCGGCGTGCCGGGCTGGGCTTCTGTCTTCAAGTGCACATCGCTCCTTGGAAGTTAGGAAAGGACCGATTCGAGCCAGTCGGAAACCGCCCGGCTCGTCGTGGCCGTGTGCTGCTCCAACATGGAGAAGTGGTCCCCGGGGACGTCGACGACCGCCTGCGCGGACGGCCAGCTCGATCGCCAGTCGCCGAAGCCCGGCGCCGCCTTGCCCAACGGGTCGGACGCCCGCACCAGCAGGACCGGGGCCCGCACCACCGGCGGCTCGTAGTCATCGAGCAGCTGGAAGTAGCGGCCCATCGCGGTGAGCCGGGTGCCGTCCATCGGCACGGCCTTGTCCTCGCGGTCGAACATGCCCCGCAGCAGCACGTCGTTGAACTGCGTCATCGCCTTGTCGCTGGCTAGGTAGGTGTCCAGCAGCACCACGGCGGCCGGGTGGACGCCGCGCCGCTCCAGCTCCGCCGCCACGCCGTGGGCGATGATGCCCCCCGAGGAGGAACCGAGCAGCACCAGTCGCCGGTCACGACCGATCCGGTTGAGGACCTCCTCGGCCTGGTACTCGTACATCGTCGCCAGCGTCGACGGAAGCCGTTGGCCGGGCAGGAAGCCGGGTGCGGAGATCGTGCTGGCGCCGTACGTGCCCCGCAGCTGGGCGGCGAGCCGGGCGTACTGGTGACCCCCGCCGAGCGCGACCATCGATCCGAAGCACACCAGCTCCGGGGCTTCGTCATGGACGCTCAGCCGCAGCAGCTCAGGCGGTTCGCCACCGGCGCGCAGCTCCGCCGCGGTCCGGAACAGCGGCCGCAGCGCGGAGGCGTTCTTGAGCAGGCCGATGGCCTCGTCGGGCTGCCCCCGCCGGACCAGCCGGCGGAACAGCGTGGCGACCGGATCGGACTCGGCCGACCGTGGCTCAGGGGCCGGCCGCTGCGCACCGTCCGGCTCCGCCTGCGGACGGGCCGCGGCGGCCGCCCACTCCGTACGCAACGCCTCGGCGAGCTTGGCGGAGGTACCGGTGGTGAACACGACGGTCGGCAGCAGGTTCAGCCCGAGGGCCGTGGCCAGGCGGTTGCGCAGTTCCAACGCGGTCAGCGAGTCGAAGCCGACCGAGAGGAAGGCGTCGTCGGCACCGATCGGGGATGCGTCGGCGTGGCCGAGGACCTGGGCGGCATGCAGCCGTACCGTCTCCTCGAGCAGGCGGAGCCGCTCGTCGGGGTCCGCCGCGGCCAACCGCTCCCGGAGCCGGTCGTCGGTCGCGGTCCTGACCTGGACGGGAGCCCGTACCAGCGACCTCAGCAGGTGAGGCACCGGGCCGTCGCGGAACGCGGAGACGTCGATGGCCACCGGGACGAGCACCGGGTCGGGGACGGTGAGGGCGGCGTCGAACAGGGCCGTACCGGTGTCGGCGGAGAGCCCCCGGACACCGCTGCGGGCCATGCGGCTCACGTCGGCGCCGGACAGGTCCGCGGTCAGGCCGCTGCGCGTCTCCCACAGGCCCCAGGCGAGCGACTTGGCCGGCAGACCGGCTCGATGCCGCGCGGTCATCAGGGCGTCCGCGGCGAGGTTGGCGGCCGCATAGGCTGACTGTCCGGGACCGCCGAAGATTCCGGCGACCGACGAGTACACCACGAACGCGCGCAGCCGGGTGCCGAGCGTCGCCTCGTGCAGATTCCAGGTGCCGTCGACCTTCGGGCGCAGCACCGCGCTCAGCCGCTGCGCGGTGACGTCGGTCAGCACGCCGTCGTCGAGCACGCCGGCCGTATGCACGACCGCGGTGAGCGGACGCTGCACCGGGATGCGCGACAGCGCCGCGTCGAGCGCCGCACGGTCCGTGACGTCGCAGGACTCGACCGTGACCTGGGCTCCCGCCGCGGTCAGGTCGGCGACCAGCTCGGTGACCCCCGCCGCGGCCGCCCCACGGCGGCCGAGCAGCAGGAGGTGGCGTACGCCGTGCCGCGCGACCAGGTGCCGCGCCAGGATGCCGGCGAGCGTGCCACCCCCACCGGTCACCAGCACGGTGCCGTCACCACCGAAGCATTCCGCCCCGTCCGGGGCCCCGCCCGCGCGGACCCGCGTCAGCCGGGGCACGTGGATGCCCCCGCCCCGCAGCGCGGCCTGCGGCTCACCGCTGTCGAGAACGGCGCCCAGCAGATCGATCGTGGCCCGGGCGTCGTCCGTGTCGAGCAGCACGAACCGGTCGGGGTTCTCCTGCTGGGCCGAGCGGACCAGGCCCCAGACGGCCGCTGCGGCGACATCGACGGGCCCCTCGCCGGGATCGGTGGCGCCGCGGGTCACCACGACCAGCGGCGGGCAGCCCGAAGCCGGCCGGGCCAGCCAGGTGTGCAGCCGGGCCAGCACCGTCGTGGTGACGGCGTGCACCGCGTCCGCGGTGTCGCCCTCGGCGGACGGACACGGCAGCAGCACCGCGTCGAGGCCGGTCACGTCGTCGCCGGCGGCGGGCACGGCACCGGCCGGCAGCAGCCGGTCGTTCCCGTCGCCGAGCAGCGCCCACCGGCCGGCCGCCGGGACGGTCCTGGCCGGGACGTCGAGGTTGGCCCACTCGACCCGGAACAGCAGGTCGGTGGGGGCGCGCAGCGAGTCGAAGGACGCCGTCCGCATGACCAGCCTGCCGATGCTGACGATCGGGTGCCCGTCCGCGTCCGTCACCTGCAGCGACACGGCGTCCGGGCCGTCCGGCCGCAGGGCGGCGCGCAGCACCCGGCCGGCGGGGGCGCCCGCGAGGATGCGTACCCGGTGCCAGGAGAAGGGCAGCGGCACGCCGTCCGCGTCCGGCTGCTCGTCCGGGTTCTGGCCGGCGTCGGCGTTACGCAGCGTGACGGTGTGCAGGAGGGCGTCGAGCAGCGCGGGGTGCAACGTGAAGTGCTCGGTCACGAGCTCCGGCAGCGCGGCCTCGGCGAGGATCTCCGCACCGTGGGCCCAGGCGGCACGCAGGCCCCGGAAGGCCGGGCCGTACTCCACACCGCGCCCCTCCAGGACGCGGTAGAGGCTTCCGATCGTCATCTCCCGCGCGCCGGCGGGCGGCCACTGCGCCTGCGGTGCCGGCGTCGGCGCGGCGGGATCGGCGGTCAGCACGCCGCTGCCGTGCGCGGTCCACGCCGCCTCGGGGCCGGCGTCCTCGGGCCGGGAATGCATCTCGACGGCGCGGCGCCCGGCCTGGTCCGCGGCCCCGACGGTCAGCCGCAGTTGCACGCCCAGGTCGGCGTCGGGACCGCTGGGCAGCACCATCGGCGCGGCGAGCGTGAGCTCCTCGATCAGGTCGCAGCCGAACCGCCGGCCCACGTGTGCCGCCATCTCGAGGTAGGCCGCGCCGGGCAGCAGCACGGTGCCGCGGACGGCGTGGTCGGCCAGCCACGGCTGGGTCGCCACCGACAGCCGGCCGGTGAAGACGGTGCCGCCCGCGCCGGGCAGTTCGACCGCCGCGCCGAGCAGCGGATGCCCCGGGTCGCCCTGCCCGACGGACGAGGGGTCACCGCCCGCCTTGGTCGCCTCGAGCCGGTACCGCTGCCGCTGGAAGGCATATGTGGGCACGTCGACCGGGTGAGCGCCGGACGGCTCGAACACCGGGCTCCAGTCGACCGGCAGGCCGGCCACATGCGCCTGGCCGAGCGAGGTCAGCAGCCGCCGCGCTCCGCCGTCCTCGCGGCGCAGCGTCTCAACGATGGTGAGGCCGTCGAGGCCGGCGTCGGCCGCGCAGTCCTGGATGTTGAAGATCAGGGTGGGATGGGGACTGACCTCGACGAAGGTGCGGTGACCGGCTTCGAACAGGATCCTGACCGCATCGTGGAAACGGACGGTCTGGCGAAGGTTGCGGAACCAGTACTCCGGCCCGAGCCCGGACGGCCGGACCCATGCGGCGTCCACAGTGGACAGCATCGGGACGGAGCCCGGAGCGGGATCGATGCCGGCGAGTGTGGCGATGAGCGTCTCGCGCACGGTGTCGACGTCGGCGGAGTGGGGGGCGTAGTCGATCGGGGTTCGGAAGGCCAGCACGCCGTCCGCCTCGGCCAGGAGGGTGTCCATCGCCCGCGCCTCGCCGGCGAGGACCGACACGCGCGGCCCGTTGACGGCGGCGACCGACAGCCGGCCCCCGTACCCGTCGATCAGCTTCTCCGCGTCCTCGGCGGAGAGCAGTACGGTGGCCATCGCCCCGCCGCCGGTCACGCTCGCCAGCGCACGGCTGCGCAGCACCGCGATCGCGGCGGCGTCCTCCAGGCTGAGCAGGCCGGCGACGCAGGCCGCGGCGACCTCGCCCTGGCTGTGCCCGACCACCGCGGCGGGCTCGACGCCGTGTGCCTGCCAGACCGCCGCGAGCGACACGAGCACGCAGAACAGCACCGGCTGCAGTACCCGCACGTCGTCGATCGAGGGCGCACCGGGCTCCTGTCGCAGCACCGCGGCGGGTGACCAGTCGAGGTTCGCGGCGAGCGCCCGCTCGCAGTCCGCCATCCGCGCGGCGAACACCGGTGAGCCGTCCAACAGCTCCCGCGCCATGCCCGGCCACTCCGCGCCGAGGCCGGGGAAGACGAACACGGCCTTGCCGGGCTTCGCGGGGGCGGTGCCGAGCGTGACGGACGGGGCGCTCTGCTCGCGGGCGAGCGAGCCGAGCGCGTCGAGCAGTTCGTCGCGACCCTCGCCGACCACGACCGCCCGCTCGGCGAACCGGGATCGGCCGCGTGCGAGCGACAGCCCGACGTCCGCCGGGTGCAGGCCCGGGTCGGCGGTGACGTGCGCGTGCAGCCGGGCTGCCTGGTCGCGCAGGGCCGCGGGCGTCCGGGCGGACAGGACCCAGGCGACCGGGCCTGCCGTGCGCCGCGTCGCCTCGTCCGTGGCCTCGGCCGGCGCGGCCTGCAGAATGAGGTGGGCGTTGGTACCGCTGGCACCGAAGGACGACACCGCGGCAAGGCGGGACTTGCCGGTGGCCGGCCAGGGCGTCGCGGCGCTCAGCAGCGACACGCCGCCCTGGCTCCAGTCGACCTGCGCGCTCGGCCGGTCGATGTGCAGGGAGCGGGGCAGCACGCCGTGCCGCATGGCCAGCACCGTCTTGATGACGCCGCCGACCCCGGCCGCCGCCTGCGTGTGGGTGAGGTTGGACTTCAGCGAGCCCATCAGCAGCGGCTGTCCCTCGGGACGGTCCTGGCCGTACACGGCGAGGACCGCCTGCGCCTCGATCGGGTCGCCGAGCACCGTGCCGGTGCCGTGCGCCTCCAGGGCGTCGACGTCGTGCGGGGACAGCCCCGCGTTCTGCAGGGCCTTGCGGATGACCCGCTGCTGCGCCGGGCCGTTCGGCGCGGTCAGCCCGTTGCTCGCGCCGTCCTGGTTGACGGCCGAGCCGCGGATGACGGCCAGCACCGGGTGCCCGTTGCGCCGCGCGTCGCCGAGCCGCTCCAGCAGCAGCATCCCGACGCCCTCACCGAAGGCGGCGCCGTCGGCGCTGTCGGAGAACGACTTGCAGCGGCCGTCGGCGGCGAGCCCGCCCTGGCGGTGGGCATTGCTGAGCACCCCCGGCGCGGACATGACGGTCACACCGCCGGCCAGGGCCAGCGCGGCGTCACCGGCCCGCAGCGCCTGACTGGCAAGGTGGATCGCCACCAGGGAGGAGGAGCAGGCGGTGTCCAGGCTGACCGCGGGCCCCTCCAGCCCGAAGGTGTACGAGACGCGGCCCGATACGACGCTCGAGATGGTGCCGGTGCCGAGGAAACCGGCCAGGTCCTCGGGCGGGTGGCCGAGCCGGGCGCCGTACTCGCTGTTGATCACGCCCGCGTAGACGGCGGTGTTGCCGCCGCGGAGGGTCAGCGGATCGATTCCGGCACGTTCCAAGGTCTCCCAGCAGACCTCGAGCAGCAGCCGTTGCTGCGGGTCCATGGCCAGCGCCTCGCGCGGCGAGATACCGAAGAAGCCCGCGTCGAACTCGAACGCGTCGTGCAGGAACCCGCCCTTGATGACGGGCACGGTGCCGGGAGCGGCGGAGTCCGCCGGGTCCGGCGGCGGCGTGTCCCAGCCGCGCTCGGCCGGGACGGGGACAACGCCGTCACGCTCGGCGATCAGCAGTTCCCAGAGTTCCTCGGGCGTCCGCACGCCGCCGGGGAACCGGCAGGCCATGCCGACGATGGCGACGGGCTCCCGCGTCACGGCGACGAGCCGGCGGTTCTCCTGCCGCAATTGCTGGTTGTCCATCAGGGACGCGCGAAGCGCCTCGACAACCTGGTCTGC
This sequence comes from Dactylosporangium sp. NPDC000555, assembly GCF_040300025.1. Classification (NCBI taxonomy): domain Bacteria; kingdom Bacillati; phylum Actinomycetota; class Actinomycetes; order Micromonosporales; family Micromonosporaceae; genus Dactylosporangium; species Dactylosporangium sp. NPDC000555. Next base: position 54,554 of record NZ_JBEPDB010000041.1, read on the forward strand.
GGCCATGGCAGTCCTCTCCTTCTCCGGCCGGTCAGGCACGGCCGCCACCGAGCGCCATCCGCACCAGACCGTCCACATCCATCTCCTTGATCGGTTCCGACTCGTCCGCCCCGGACTCGTCCGGCACGAGAGGTTGTTCGGCAGCACCGGTCTCCCGCAGCCGCAGCAACGCGTCGAGGAGGCCCGCCGTCCGCAGCCGCTGCGGCGAGATCGTCGCCAGCAGGCGGCGTACCGTCTCGTCGTCGACGACCGTGTCCGGCCCGGGCGGCGCCGCGACCGGCACCAGACGCTCGGCGATGTACGCCGCGACCGCCTCGGGCGTCGGATGGTCGAAGACGAGCGTGGCGGGCAGCCGCAGCCCGGTGACCGCGTTGAGCTGGTTGCGCAGCTCGACGGAGGTCAACGAGTCGAACCCGAGGTCCTTGAAGGCCAGCTCCACCTCGACCGTCTCGGCTCCTCGGTGCCGCAGCACCTCCGCGACCTTGCCGCGGACCAGGCTCTCGAGCAGCTCCCTGCGCTCGTCCGCGCCGGCCCCGGCCAGGCGCCGACGCAGCGAGGTCGCCTCGGTCGCGTCCACGGCCGCGGAGCCCGCCGTGCGCCGCGTCACGCCACGCACCAGGCCGCGCATGAGGGCGGGCACGTCGGCGATGCTCGCCGGCCGCTGCCGGCCCAGGGTCAGGCGTACGGGCACCAGCAGCGCCTCGTCGGACCGCAGCGCCGCGTCGAACAGCGCGAGGCCCTCGGCGTCGGTGAGCGGCATCACCCCACCACGGGTCATCCGCTGCCGCTGCCGCTCGTCGAGGGTTCCGGTCAGGTCGCTACGCCGCTCCCACAGCCCCCAGGCGAGCGACTGCCCGGCCAACCCCCGGGCACGCCGGTGGGCGGCCAGCGCGTCGAGGAACGCGTTGCCGGCCGCGTAGTTGGACTGCCCCGCGTTGCCGATGACGCCGGCGGCCGAGGAGAACAGGACGAAGGCCGACAGCGGCAGCCCGCGGGTCAGCTCATGCAGGTTCAGCGCCCCGTCGATCTTGGGCCGGAGCACGGCGTCGAGCCGTTCGGCGGTCAGGGACTCCACGACGCCGTCGTCCAGCACCCCGGCCGTGTGCACGACCGCCGTCAACGGGTGCTCGTCGGGCACCTCAGCCAGGATCGCCGCGAGCGCGTCCCGGTCAGCGACGTCGCAGGCGGCGAACCGCGCCTCGGCGCCCAGCCCGGCCAGCTCCGCGAGGAGCCCGGCGGCCTGCGGCGCGTCCGCTCCCCGCCGGCTGAGCAGCACCAACCGGCGCACCCCGTGCTCCGCGGCCAGGTGCCGCGCGACCAGACCGGCGAGCACGCCGCCGGCGCCGGTGATCAGCACGGTGCCCTCCGGGTCGAACCGCACCTCCACCGACGTGCCGGCCGTCTGGACCCGAGCCAGCCGGGGAGCCGACAACACGCCCTCGCGGACGGCGAGCTGGGGCTCACCGGCGGCCAGGCCGGCGGGCAGCAGCGCGAGCAGCTCCGCCGGGTCCGCCGTGTCGAGCAGCACGAACCGGTCCGGGTGCTCGGACTGCGCCGAGCGGACGAGGCCACGCGCGGCCGCGCCCGCCAGATCGGTCACCCCTTCGCCCGGACGGGTCTCGACGGCCCCGGTCGTCACCAGCACCAGCCGGGCGTCCGCGTACCGGTCGTCGGCCAGCCAGCCCTGGACCATCGCCAGGACCTCGGCCGTCGCCGGGCGGGCGCCCGCCGGGCCGTCCTCGCGGGCCCGGCACACGGCGAGTACCACGTCCGGAACCGGTGCGCCCCGGTCGATCGCGGCGGTAAGGCCGGCGAGATCGGGATACGTGTCGGGCAGCAGACCGGCCGGCCCGATGGCCGCCCACCGCCCGGCCGGCGGCAGGCTCGCGTCAGACTCGGGCAGCGGCACCCAGTCCACCCGCAACAGCGCGTCCTGGGCGCCCGCGGCCGGCTTGCTCAGGCTGTCCACCTCGACCGGCCGAACCGCCAGGGCACCGACCGAGACCACCGGCCGCCCGTGGGAGTCGGCCGCGTCGATCGTCACACTGCCGCCGGCCCCGAAGGCCAGCCGTACCCGCAGGTGGCTCGCACCGGTCGCGTGCAACGTCACGCGACTCCACGAGAACGGCAGCCGCGCGGTGCCGGGGGCGCCGCCGGCCTCGTCGTCGCTCTCCGGGACGAGCCACAGGCCGTGCAGCGCGGCGTCCAGCAGGGCGGGATGCACGCCGAACGACGCGGCGGCACGGTCCTCGCGGTCCGGCAGCCGTACCTCGGTGAAGATCTCGCCGTCGCGACGCCACGCGGCACGGACGCCTTGGAAGGCCGGGCCGTAGCGGTAACCGGAGCCGGCGAAGCGGTCGTACAGGTCCTCGACCGCCACCGGCGCGGCACCCAGCGGCGGCCAGGCACGCTCGGCCCCCGGGGACGCCTCGCCCGCCTCGGCCACGATTCCCGTCGCGTGCCGGGTCCACTGCCGATCGAGCGAGTCCTCGACGCGGGAGGAGATGTCCACGGTGCGGCTGCCGTTCCCGTCGGGTGCTCCCACCCGGGCCTGGACCCGCACCGCCGCGGCGGCGGGCAGGACGAGCGGAGCCTCCAGCGTGAGCTCCTCGATCAGCGCACAGCCGGCCTCGGCGGCGGCCCGCAACGCCAGCTCGAGGAAGGCGGTGCCGGGCAGCAGCACCACGTCCGACACCGCGTGGTCGGCGAGCCAGGGCTGGATTCGCGTCGACAGCCGGCCGCTGAGCAGGATCTCGCCGGTTTCGGCGACCTCTGCGGCCGCGCTCAGCAGGGGATGGCGGGTGACGTCCAGACCCGCCGCGGCCAGGTCCTCGCCACCGCCGGCGGCCGGCATCGCCCAGTAGTGCCGACGCTGGAAGGCATAGGTCGGCAGGTCGATCCGGCGGGCGCCGGTGCTGGCGAAGAGGGCCGGCCAGTTCACGGGCCGGCCACACGCCCACGCCTCGCCCAGTGAGAGCAGCAGGCTGGCCCAGCCGTCGCGGTCGCGGCGCAGGGTGCCGAGCACCGCGCCGTGACGGCCGGCGTCCTCCAGCGTCTCGGCGATGCTGACCTTCAGCACCGGGTGGGGGCTGACCTCGATGAACGTGGTGTAGCCCCGCTCCGGCAGCGCCCGCACGGCGTCCTCGAAGCCGACGGTACGGCGCAGGTTGGCGTACCAGTAGGCGCCGTTCATGGAGCCGGTGTCCAGCCACTCCCCCGTCACCGTCGAAAAGAACGGCACCTCGCCGGTGACCGCCGTGATCGTGCCGAGTTCGCGCAGCAGCCTGGCCTCGATGCGTTCGACCTGCGCCGAGTGCGACGCGTAGTCGACGTCCACCCGGCGGGCGCGGATGCCTCGGGCCTCGCACACGGCCAGCAGCTCGGCGATCGCGTCGGCGCCGCCGGAGACGACCACGGCCGACGACCCGTTGCGGGCAGCCAGCGACAGTCGGTCCCCCCACGGTTCGATGAGCTGCTCGACCTGCGGCGCCGGCCGCGCGATCGACGCCATCCCGCCGCTGCCGACGATCCCGGTGAGCGCGCGCGAGCGCAGCGCGACCACCCGGGCGCCTTCCTCGAGCGACAGGCCGCCGGCCACGACGGCAGCGGCGATCTCGCCCTGGGAATGGCCCACGACCGCGTCGGGCTCCACGCCGTAGGACCGCCAGAGCGCGGCGAGCGAGACCATCACCGCGAAGAGCACCGGTTGTACCACGTCCACCCGGTCAAGCGGCTGGGCCGAGCGTACGACCTCCAGCAGCGACCAGTCGACGTAGGGCGCCAGCGCCCGGTCGCACTCCGCCATCCGCTCCGCGAAGACGGGCGACTCCGTCAGCAGGTCACGGGTCATGCCGGCCCACTGCGAGCCCTGCCCGGGGAAGACGAAGACGGTCCGGCTCTCCGCGTCCCGCACACCGCGGACGGCGTCCGGCGTACCGGTGCCCTCCGCCACGGCGCGCAGCGCGGCGTCGAGGTCGTCGCCGTCGCCGACGAGCACGCAGCGGTGCTCGAACGCGGTCCGACCGGCGAGCGAGAGACCCACATCCGCCGGGTCCGCGTCGCCGACCTGATCCAGGTGGGCACGCAGCCGCGCCGCCTGGTCCCGCAACGCCGCGGCGGTGCGCGCCGACAGCACCCAGGGCAGCTGCCGTCCGGGCTCCGGCACGGCCGGCTCACGGGGCCGCTCCGGCTCGGTGCTCTGCTCCAGGATCGCGTGGGCGTTCGTCCCGCTCAGGCCGAAGGAGGAGACACCGGCCCGGCGTACCCGGCCGCTGTCGGGCCAAGGCACCAGGCCGGTCACGAGCCGCAGGGCGCCCCGGTTCCAGTCGACGTGGGTGGTCGGTTCGCCGATGTGCAGCGACGGCGGAACCTGGCCATGGCGCAACGCCAGGACCATCTTGATCACTCCCGCGACACCCGAGGTGGCCTGGGTGTGGCCGAGGTTCGACTTGAGCGAGCCGATCAGCGCCGGACGGTCGGCCGGACGGTCCTGCCCGTACGTGGCCAGCAACGCCTGCGCCTCGATCGGGTCGCCGAGCCTGGTGCCGGTGCCATGCGCCTCCACCACGTCGACGTCCGCGGCGGACAGGCCGGCGTTGGCCAGCGCCGCCCGGATCACCCGCTGCTGCGACGGCCCGTTCGGCGCGGAGAGGCCGTTGCTGGCACCGTCCTGGTTGACGGCCGAACCCCGCAGCACGGCCAGCACCGGATGACCGTTGCGCCGCGCGTCGCTGAGCCGCTCGACCACGAGCACGCCGACCCCCTCGCCCATGCCCATACCGTCGGCGGTGTCGGCGAATGCCTTGCACCGGCCGTCGGCGGCGAGGCCCCGCTGCCGCGAGAAGCTGAGCAGCGCACCGGGCGTGGACATGACCGCGACACCGCCGACCAATGCGAGCGAGCAGTCACCGTCGCGCAGCGCGCCGGCCGCGGTGTGCAGCGCGACCAGCGACGACGAGCAGGCGGTGTCCACGGTGATCGCCGGGCCCTCGAAACCGAACGTGTACGCGACCCGGCCGGAGACGACGCTCGCGGCGCTCCCGGTCAACAGGTGCCCCTCGCCTTCCCCGGAGCGGGCGACAGCCGAGGCGTAGTCGCCGTAGTTGACGCCGACGTAGACGCCCGTGCGCGACCCGCGCAGCGCCTCCGGTTCCAGCCCGGCGCGCTCCAATGCCTCCCAGGAGGTCTCCAGCAGGAGCCGCTGCTGCGGGTCCATCGCGATGGCCTCACGCGGCGAGACCCCGAAGAAGCCGGCGTCGAACTCGCCGGCGTCGTGCAGGAATCCGCCCTCGCGGGTGCTGGAGGTGCCGGGGTGGTCCGGGTCGGGGTCGTAGAGCTCGTCCACCGGCCAGCCCCGGTCGGTGGGGAAGCCGCTGACGGCGTCGCGGCCGTCCAGCAGCAGCTGCCAGAGCTTCTCCGGGGTGTCGATCCCGCCGGGCAGGCGGCATCCCATCGCGACGATGGCGATCAGGTCGTCCTCCGGCGTGACGGACTCGGGCGCCGCGACCGGTGCCGCGGCCGCCGCGGCGGGCTCGCCGAGCAGCTCGGCGGTGATGTGCGCGGCGAGCGCGTTCGAGGAGGGGTGGTCGAAGACGAGGGAGGAGGGCAGCCGCAGCCCGGTCGCGGCGTTGAGGCGGTTCCGCAGCTCGACGGCCGTCAACGAGGCGAAGCCGAGATCCTGGAACGCCTTGCCCGGTGGCACCGCCTGCGGGGAGTCGTGGCCCAGGACCGTGGCGGCCTGGGTGCGGACCAGGTCGAGCACGGTGCGGGTGCGCTCGGCGACCGGCAGCCGGGCCAGCCGCCGGCGCAGCTGCGACGCGACCGGGGTCTGCCCCGCCGCGTCGTCGCCCTCGATCGCGGCGCGTGCCTCGGGCAGGGCTCGCAGCAGAGCGCTGGGCCGGCTCGACGCGAACACGGGAGCGAAGCGCTCCCAGTCGACGTCGGCGACCGCGACGACGGTCTCGTCGTCGTCGAGGACCTGCTGCAGGGCGGCGATGGCCACCTCGGGGTCGATGCGGCGCAGGCCGTGCTCGTCCAGATTGAACAGATCGGCGCCGTCCCCCGCGATCGGGGGCTGCCCGGGATCGGCCGCCTGCCAGACACCCCAGTCGACCGTTGTCGCGGTCAGTCCCCGGGCACGACGGTGCTGTGCCAGCGCGTCCAGATAGGCGTTGCCGGCGGCGTACGCGCCGTGGTCGCCGCTGCCCCACACGCCGGCGATCGACGAGCACAGGACGAAGGCGTCGAGCTCCCGGTCGAGCAGGGCGTCCAGGTGCTCGGCGCCGGCGGCCTTGGCCGCGACCACACCGGCGAACGCCTCCATCGGGGAGGCCTCGAGTGCGGCGAGCGCGATGAACGCGGCGGCGTGCACGACCGCGGTGACCGGGCTGCCCTGCTCGTCCAGGCCGGTGAGCAGGCGCTCGACCTGGTCGCGGTCGGTGAGGTCGCAGGCGGGCATGCTGAGCCGGGTGCCGTACTCGGCCAGCTCCGCCCGCAGCCGCTCGGCACCGGGGGCCGCCGGGCCGCGACGACCGGGCAGGACCAGGTGTTCGGCCCCGCCGCGAGCCAGCCAGCGGGCGATGTGCGGTCCGACCGCCCCGGTACCGCCGGTGAGCAGGACCGTGCCGCGCGGCCGCCACGACCGGGGGTCGGCTCGCGCCGGGCGGGCTGCGTGGATGAGCCGCCGGGCGAACAGTCCCGCCGGGCGGATCGAGAGCTGGTCTTCGCCCGCGGCGTCGCCCGCGCCGCTCAGCGCCGCGCCGAGCCGGTGCCGGACGCGGTCGCTCGGCTCCGCGGGCAGGTCGAGCAGGCCACCCCAGAGCCGCGGGTGCTCCAGTGCGGCCACCATGCCGGTACCCCAGACAAGCGCCTGGCGGGGTGCGGTGAGCGGGTCGGTGTCGCCGGTCGAGACAGCGCCGGTGGTGAGGCACCACAGCGGGGCGGTGCAGCCGGCATCGGTCAGTGCCTGCACCAGGGCGAGCGTGAGCGCGGTGCCCACGGGCAGCGCCGGGTGGGCCGGATGCGGCCGCTCGGCGAGGGCCAGGAGGGACACCACCCCGGCCGGCTCGTCCGTGCCCGCGGAACCGAGGATGCCGGCGGAACCGAGGGTGCCGGCAAGCCGGCCGCGGTCCGCGTCACCGTCGGCGAGCTCGACGGTGACGACGTCGGCGCCGAGCTCGGAGAGCGCCTGGGCGGTCCACCGGGCGTACGGGAGGTCGTGGCCGCCGGGTGGCAGGACGAGAAGCCATCGGCCGGCGAGCGCGACGGCCGCCGGGTCGGCGAGCCGGCGCCAGGCGATGCGGTACCGCATGGCGTCGGACGCGGCGTCGAACGCCGAGCGCTCCCGGTGCCGCCGATGCCAGGCGCTCAGGCCCGGCAGCACCAGGCCAAGGGGCTCGGCGTCGACGGCGAGCGCGCCGGCCAGCTCGGTCGCGTCCCCGCGGCCGACGAGATCCCAGAACTCGCTGTCGGCGACGGTCCCGTCCGGACCCGGCGCCGTGCGTTCGACGGGGTCGCTCCAGAAGCGGCGCTCCTGGAACGGGTACGTGGGAAGGTCGACGCGGCGGGCGCCGGGGAAAGCGGTGGACCAGTCCACGGCCACGCCGCGCACCCAGAGCTCGGCCGCGCAGGTCAGGGCCTGCCGAAGGCCGCCCTCGTCGCGGCGCAGCGTGCCGGCGACCACCGCGTCGCCCAGGCCGGCGGCCTCGACGGTCTCCCGCGCGGGCACGGTCAGCACAGGGTGCGGCGAGACCTCGACGAACACGTCGTGCCCCTGGCGCGCCAGTTCCCGGACGGCGTCCTCGAAGCGCACCGTGCCACGCAGATTGCGGTACCAGTAGCCGGCGTCCATCCCGGCGGTGTCGAGCCAGTCACCGGTGAGCGTGGAGAAGAGCGGTGTGCCGCCGGTCCGGGGGCTGATGCCGGCGAGGCTCGAGCGCAGCTCGTCCCGGATCTGCTCGACCTGCGCCGAGTGCGACGCGTAGTCGACCGGCAGCGATCTGGCGCGCAGCCCCCGCTCGGCGCAGTGGGCGACCAGCTCGGCGAGGGCGTCCGGGGCGCCGCTGACGACGACGGCGGCGGGGCCGTTCACGGCCGCCACCGAGATGCGATCCGCCCAGGGCGCGATCTCGGCCTGCGCGCGGTCGCGGGAGAGCGCCAGGGACACCATGCCGCCGCGGCCGGCCAGCGCGGCGATGGCCCGGCTGCGCAGTGCCACGACCTTCGCGCCGTCGGCCAGCGACAGGCCGCCCGCCACCACGGCGGCGGCGATCTCGCCCTGGCTGTGGCCGACGACCGCGTCCGGCTCGACTCCCCAGGATCGCCACAGCGCGGCGAGCGACACCATCATCGCGAACAGCGCGGGCTGAACGACGTCGACCCGGTCCAGCGACGGCGCACCCGGCGCACCGCGCAGCACGTCGGTCAGCGACCAGTCCACCAGAGCGCGCAGGGCCTGCTCGCACTCGGCGACCGAGGCGGCGAAGACCGGCGACTCGGCGAGGAGCTCGCGGGCCATCCCCGCCCACTGGGCGCCCTGTCCCGGGAAGACGAACACGGTCCGGCCGGCTCCCGGTTCCGTGTCCCCGGTGACCACCCCGGGCGGCGCCGGATGGGCGCGGGCAACCGCGCCGAGGCCGTCGAGCAGTTCGGCACGGTCCGCGGCGACCACCACGGCGCGGTGCTCGAACGCCGTCCGGGTGGTGGCCAGCGAGAATCCGACATCGCGGAGATCGGCGGCGGGGTCGGCGGACAACCGGCCCGTGATCCGCACCGCCTGGTCGCGCAGCGCGCCCGGGGTCCGGCCGGCGAGGACGTACGGCGCGACCGGCGCACGCGGCGGGCGCGGCTGGGCGGGCGCCGGCTCGGCAGCGTCGGCAGTGGGCGCCTGTTCGAGGATGAGGTGCGCGTTGGTGCCGCTCATACCGAACGCCGACACGCCCGCCCGCCGCGGCCGCCCGGTCGACGGCCACGGACGGTTGACGGTCAGCAGCTCGACGGCACCCGCGGACCAGTCGACGTGCGGTGTGGGCTCGGTGACGTGCAACGTCCGCGGCAGGGTGCCGTGGTTGAGCGCGAGCACGGTCTTGATGACGCCGGCCACCCCGGCCGCCGACTGGGTGTGTCCGATGTTCGACTTGACGGAGCCCAGCCAAAGCGGCCGGTCCGCCGGCCGATCCTGGCCGTACGTGGCGAGCAGCGCATCGGCCTCGATCGGGTCGCCGAGCGTGGTGCCGGTCCCGTGTGCCTCGACCGCGTCCACGTCGGCGGCGGTGAGCCCGGCGTCGGCGAGCGCCACCTGGATGAGGCGCTGCTGGGAAGGTCCGTTCGGGGCGGTCAGCCCGTTGCTGGCGCCGTCCTGGTTGACGGCGGAGCCACGGATCACCGCCAGCACTGGGTGTCCGTTCCGGTGCGCGTCGCGGAGGCGCTCGAGCAGGATGACGCCGACCCCCTCGCCCCAACCGGTGCCGTCCGCCGAAGCCGAGAACGCCTTGCACCGGCCGTCGGAGGACATCGCGCCCTGCCGGCTGAACTCCGCGAAGACCAGCGGCAGGGACATCAGCGCCACGCCGCCGGCCAACGCCAGGGAGCACTCCCCCTTGCGCAGTGCCTGCGTGGCCAGGTGTATCGCGACCAGCGCGGCGGAGCAGGCGGTGTCCACGGTGACCGCCGGGCCCTCGAGACCGAGCGTGTAGGACACCCGCCCGGACAGCACGCTCAACGAGCTCCCGGTGACGATGAAGTTCCGTACGGCGTCCGGCGCTTCCAGGCTCGCCTGGGCGTACCCCTGATCGACGGCCCCGGCGAACACCCCGGTCGAGCTGCCGCGCAGCGAGGCTGGGTCGATGCCGGCCCGCTCGATGGCCTCCCACACCGTGGTCAGCAACAGCCGCTGCTGGGGGTCCATCGCACTCGCCTCGTGTGGTGACACGGCGAAGAAGCCCGGATCGAAGTCGGCGATCCCGTCGATGAACGCGCCACGGCACGGCACCTCGCTCGCGTTGAGTCGCGCGATGTCCCAGCCGCGGTCCTCCGGCACGGGGGTCACCGCGTCCCGGCCCTGCACCACCAGGTCCCACAGTTGCTCAGGCGTGCGCACACCGCCGGGGAAGCGGCAGCTCATCGACACGATCGCGATCGGCTCGTGCGCCGCGGCCTCGGCGTCGGCGAGCTGCCGCCGGGTGCGCTGCAGGTCGATCGTGACGCGGTTGAGGTACTCGCGGAGCTTCTGCTCGCTCATGAGAGGCCCAGTTCCTTGTCGATGAGGTCGAACAGCTCGTCGTTGGTCGCGGACTCGATGGCCTGCTCCGACCCCGTGCCGTGCCCGGTCCCGCTCGCCTCGCCGAGCGACTCGACCTTCGACAGCGCACGGTGCAACCGCTCGGCCACCTCGGGTGGGAGCGCCGGGTCCGTCCCGCCACCCGGCGCCATGGCGTCGATCAGAGACTCAAGCCGATTCAGCTCGGCGAGCAGCGCGGATGTGGGTGGCGCCACCGGCTCGGCGGGCGTGATCCTGGTGAGGATGTGCCGAGTCAGCGCCTCGGGGGTGGGGTGGTCGAAGACGAGCGCGGCCGGCAGCCGCACCCCGACGGCGCTCGCCAACCGGTTGCGCAGCTCGACGCCGGTCAACGAGTCGAAGCCGAGCTCCTTGAACGGCCGCGAGGGGCGGATCGGCTCCGACGACTCGTGGCCGAGCACCGCCGCCGCGTTGCCGCGGACCAGTTCCAGCAGCGCCCGGTGCGCCTCGGCCGCGGTGAGCCCGGCGAGCCGGCCGGCGAACGAGGGACCGGGCTCGCCGGCGGTCCGCGCCCGCCGCAGTGCCTGCCGGGGCCTGCGTACGAGGCCACTCAGCACGGACGGGACCCGGCTGCCGGAGAGCGCGGCCGGATCGAGCCGCGCGGCGAACACGTACGGCCGGGCCGAGCGCCACGCCGCGTCGAACAGTGCCAGCCCCTCCGCCGAGGTCAGCGCGCCAAGCCCGGCGCGAGCCATCCGCCCCGCCCCGGTGTCCGCCACCGCCGCCGTCAGCTCGCTGCGCTCCTGCCAGAGCCCCCAGCCGATGGAGATGCCTGACAGCCCCAGGGCACGCCGCCCGGCGGCGAGGGCGTCCAGCGCGGCGTTGGCGGCGGCGTAGTTCGCCTGGCCCGCCCCGCCGAGCAGGGCCGCACCCGAGGAGAAGAGCACGAAGGCCGACAGGTCGCGGTCCCGGGTCAGCTCGTGCAGGGCGATCGCGGCGTCCACCTTGGGCCGCAGTACCCGCTCCACCTGCTCCGCGGTGAGCGAGCCGAGGACGCCGTCGGCCAGTACGCCGGCGGCGTGCACGACAGCCGTGAGCGGCCGGTCGTCCGGTATCGAGGCCAGGACCTCGGCCAGGGCACGGCGGTCGGCGACGTCGCAGGCGACGGCCGTGGCGTGGGCGCCCAGCCCGGCGAGGTCGTCGAGCAGCGCGGCCACGTTCGGCGCCTCCGCGCCGCGACGGCTGACCAGCAGCAGGTGTCGTACGCCGTGCTCGGCGGCCAGGTGCCGGGCCACGAGCCGGCCGAGCGTACCCGTGCCGCCGGTGATCAGCACCGTGCCCGCCGGATCCACCGGCGTGGGCATGACCAGCACGTTCTTGCCGACGTGGCGGGCCTTGCCGAGGTAGCGGAACGCCTCCGGAGCCAGCCGGACGTCCCAGCGGGTCAGCGGCAACGGGGAGAGCACGCCACGCTCGAAGAGCGACAGCACCTCCGCGAGCATCTCGCCGATGCGCCGGGGACCGGCCTGCATGAGGTCGAACGCCTGGTACCGCACGCCCGGGTGCTCGCGTGCGACCTCCTCGGCGGAGCGCACGTCGGTTTTGCCCATCTCCACGAAGCTCCCGCCCCGGGGCAGCAGGTCCAGCGAGGCGTCGACGAACTCCCTGGCCAGGCAGTCGAGGACGACGTCCACGCCGCGGCCCCCGGTGGTGGCCCGGAAGCGCTCGGCGAACGCGAGCGTCCGCGTCGAGCCGATGTGCGCGTCGTCGAGGCCCGCGGCCCGCAGCACGTCCCACTTCGGGGGGCTGGCGGTGCCGAAGACCTCGGCCCCGGCGTGCCGGGCGAGTTGCACCGCGGCCATCCCGACGCCGCCGGTGGCGGCGTGCACCAGCACCGACTGGCCGGGCCGAAGGCCACCGAGGTCGAACAGGCCGTAGTACGCGGTGAGGAAGGCGATCGGCACGGACGCGGCCTGGTCGAACGACCAGCCCGCGGGGACACGGGCGACGGTGGCGCGCTCCGCGACGACGACCGGACCGAACGCCCCGCCGAACACACCCATCACCCGGTCGCCGGGGACCAGGTCCGTCACGCCGGTCCCGGCCTCCAGCACGACGCCGGCGCCCTCGCTGCCCAATGTGGGCTGTTCGGGGTCGAGGCCGAGGGAGACCACGACGTCGTGGAAGTTCAGGCCGGCGGCTCGCACGGCGATGCGTACCTGCTGCGCGCCGAGGGGCGCGAGCGCCTCGGGAGCGGGGATCAGCGCGAGCCCGTCGACCGGGCTCTCACCCGCGAACCCGAGCCGCCAGGTGGTGTCCTCCGGCGGGGTGAGCTCGTCCCGGCCGGCGTCGACCAGGCGGGGGACGAACAGCTCGCCGCGTCGCGCGGCCCACTGGGCCTGCCCCTCGTCCGCGGCGGGCACCGCGGTCATCAACGCACGCAGCGACGCGGGGTCCTCGTCGAGGTCGGCGAGCACGAACCGGCCCGGGTTCTCGATCTGCGCGGTCCGCACCAGGCCCCAGACGCCCGAACCTCGGTCCTCGGCCCGGTCGCCGGGTTCGGTACGGATCGCGCCCCGAGTGAGAACCACGAGCGTGGAATCCGCGAGGCGCTCGTCCGCCAGCCAGTCCTGCACCAGGGTGAGCGCGTGCAGCGTGGCGATGCGCAGCCGGTCCTCGGGGGCGGCGCCGGCGGCGGACACGTCGGCGAGCACGAATGCTGGTACCTCCCCGGTGGCGAGCGTGGCGGGATCGGGCCACGCCGGCACCTCCGGCAGCGCGTCGCGGAAGGTGCCGCCGAGCATTCCCCAGGTGCCGGTGACGGCGGCGTCGCCGGGCGCGGGGGCGGGCGTCCACTCCAGGTGCAGCAGGCGCTCGTCGCCACCGGTGGCCGCGCGCAGCCCGTCCGCCGGCAAGGGACGCAGCGCGAGCGAGCCCACGTTCAGCACGAGCCGGCCGGTGAGGTCCCGTGCCTGAAGCGACACCTCCTGCGCGCCGTGGGCGGTGACGCGGACCCGCAGCGCGGCGGCACCGGCGGCGTGGGCGGTGACACCGGTCCACGAGAACGGCAGGCGGGCCACGTCGTCACGGTCCGGCAGCAGCGCCGAGACCTGCAGGGCACCGTCGAGCAGGGCCGGATGCAGCAGGTAGTCCTCGCCGTCGCGCGGCTGTGGGAGGGCCAGCTCGGCGAAGATCTCGTCGCCGCTGCGCCAGGCGGCCCGCACGCCCCGGAAGGTCGGCCCGTAGCGGTATCCGGCCGAGGCGAACCTCTCGTAGAGGCCGGAGACCTCGACGGGCTCGGCGCCGGCCGGTGGCCAGGACACGACGGCGTCCTCGGGCGCGTCGCCGCTCGGGGCCAGCATGCCGGCGGCGTACACGGTCCATGCGGCGGGGTCCTCGTCGGGCCGGCTGTGGATGCTCACCGAGCGCCGGCCGTCCCGCGCCGGCGGGCCGACGCGCACCTGCAGCCGCAGCGAGCCTCGCTCGGGCACCACCAGCGGAGCCTGCAGGGTGAGCTCGTCGACGAGCCCGCAGCCCACCTCGTCGGCCGCACGCAACGCGAGCTCGAGGAGGGCGGTACCGGGCAGCACCGTCATGCCGGACACCGAGTGCTCGGCCAGCCAGGGCGTCGTGGCGATCGACAGCCGTCCGGTGAGCACATGCTCGCCGGAGTCGGCCAGCTCCACGGCGGCGCCCACCAGCGGATGACCGGTGGCGCCGAGACCCGCGGCGCCCACGTCCGCCGGCCGGTGCGTGGCGTCGAGCCAGTAGCGGGTGCGCTCGAACGGGTACGTGGGCAGATCGGTCCGGCGGGCGCCGGTACCGGCGAACACGGCGTTCCAGTCCAGGTCGACGCCGCCCGCGTGGGCCTCGCCCAGCGACAGCAGCAGCCGGGCTTGCCCGCCCTCGCCGCGGCGCAGCGAGCCGGTGACGACGATCGGAGCAGGGCTGTCCTCGAGCGCCTCACCGATCCCGGCCGTCAGCACCGGATGCGGGCTGACCTCGACGAAGGCGGTGAAGCCGGCCTCCGCGAGCGCCCGGACGGCGGGTTCGAACCGGACGGTCCCGCGCAGGTTGCGGTACCAGTACTCGGGTCCGAGCTCGGGCCCGTCGAGCCATGCGGAGTCCAGCGTGGAGTACATCGAGACCTGGGCGTTCCCGGGGGTCACGCTCGCGAGCGCGTCGATCAGCTCGTCCCGGATGGCCTCCACGTGCGCGGAGTGCGAGGCGTAGTCGACCTCGATCCGCCGGGCGCGGACTCCGTCTCGCTCGCAGGAGGCGAGCAGTTCCGCCACGGCAGCGGGTTCGCCGGCCACGACGGTGGCCCGGGGCCCGTTGATCGCGGCGATGGCGAGGCCGCCCGCACGACCGTCCAGGCGAGCCTCGACCTCGTGGGCGGGCAGGGCGACCGAGGCCATGGCCCCCCGGCCGGCGATGGCGCGCAGCAACCGGCTGCGCAGGGCGACGACCTTGGCGCCGTCCTCGAGCGACAGCGCACCGGCCACCACCGCGGCCGCGATCTCGCCCTGCGAGTGGCCGAGGACCGCGTCCGGCTCGACACCGTAGGACCGCCACGTCGCGGCCAGCGAGACCATGACGGCGAACAGCGCGGGCTGTACCCGGTCCACCAACTCCAGAGCGATCGGGTCCTTCAGAACGTCGACGAGCGACACGTCGAGGTACGGCGCGAGCGCACGCTCGCAGGCGGCCATCGTGGCGGCGAACACGGGATTCGCGTCGAGCAGCTCCAGGGCCATACCGGCCCACTGGGCGCCCTGGCCGGGGAACACGAACACCGTGCGGCCGGCGGATCCCGCGACGCCCTGCGCCGTGGTGGCGGACGGTGTCCCGGCGGCGAGGGCGCGCAGCCCCTCGGTCAGCTCCTCGCGGTCGCCGACCAGCACCGCGCGGTGCGAGTGGCGGGCGCGGGTGACGGCGAGGGACAGCCCGACGTCGCCGGAACGCAGCTCGGGATTCGTCTCGAGGTGCCGGACGAGCCGCCCGGCCTGGGCGCGCAGCGCGCCGGAGCTGCGGGCGGACAGTACCCAGGCCAGCGGTGGCTCACCGGCGGTCGTGGGAACCTCCGCGGGTGTCGGTTCGGGTGCCTGCTCCAACACCACATGCGCATTCGTCCCACTCACACCGAACGCCGACACACCAGCCCGACGCACACCCACCCCATCCCACACCCGAGCCTCCGACAACAACCGCACCCCACCCGACGACCAATCCACCACCGGCGACGGCACATCCACATGCAACGACGCCGGCATCACCCCAAACCGCAACGCCTGCACCATCTTGATCACACCACCCACACCCGCAGCCGCAGACATATGACCAACATTCGACTTCAACGACCCCAACCACACCGGACGCCCAACCGCCCGACCCCGCCCATACGTCGCCAACAACGCCCGCACCTCAATC